>NZ_AQPL01000133.1:0-59956 GCF_000395345.1 Cupriavidus sp. WS
CCTCCGCCCCCAACGTCCCCCGCAGCCACCCGATGAACACATCCATGTCCCGCGGCAGTTCGCGCGCGGCGGGCACCGCCATCAGCCCGCCCGCGAAGCGCACGAAGCCGTGCGGCGCGACGAGCTGGCCGTCGCGCAGTTCCTTGTGGATCAGGCGTTGCTCGACCAGCGCCACGCCGGCGCCGGCGAGCGCGGCTTCGATGCACAGGTGGGTGTGCGGGAAGGTGAGCTCGCCGCCGTGCGCGATGGATTTGCCGGACAACCGCTGCCACTGGTCCCAGGCGCTGGAGGTGAAGTCGTGGGCGATGCGCACGGCGGCGCGCAGCGGGGTCTTGTACGCCGGCGCGCGCACCGGGCCGAAGGTGGCCGGCGCGAGGTAGAGCGCGCGCCGGCGGTCGGCCTCGGCGTAGGCGCTGAGGTCCCAGGCGATGACCACGTCGGCGCCTTCGGTGCGCATCTCGCGCGCGGAGGTCATGGACAGGCGGATGCGGATGTCGGGCCGCAGCCGGTAGAAGTCCACCAGGTGCGGCACCAGCCAGCGCATGGCGAAGGTGGCGCTGCAGGCCACGTGCAGGCTGGGGCCGCGCGCCTGGTCGAGCAGGCGGCCGTAGCCCTGCTCGAGCTGGTCGAACACGGCGCGCACCACGTCGTACATGGCCTGGCCGCGCGCGTTCAGGCGCACGCCGGTGCCGTCCTTGTCGAACAGCGTGGTGCCGGCGTGTTCCTGCAACTGGCGCAACTGGCGGCTGACGGCGCCGTGCGTGCGGCACAGCTCCTCGGCCGCGCGGGTGATGGAGCCGGTGCGCGCGGTGGCCTCGAAGGCGCGCAGCGTGGACATCGGGGGCAGGGTCCGCATAGCGTGAATATGCAAAAAACTGACGAATTGGGAAGAATAACTTGGTTTTGCCGGAGGCTTGTTCTCCCTAACATGCCATCCATCGAGTGCGTTGTGGCGGGAAGGAGCGCTTCTCCCACGCGGCGGAACATCCGTCAGCGTGAAGATTGCTCACGAAGCCGTGGCGCCGCAGGCGGTTTCTTTCAGGCAACGGAGCGGCAGGATGAGCGAGATCAGTCAGGTGCAGGGATACGAGGTGCTGGATAGCCGTGGCAATCCCACGGTGGAGGTGGAGGTCACGCTGGCCGACGGCGCGACAGGCCGGGCGACGGTGCCTTCGGGCGCATCCACCGGCGCGCGCGAGGCGGTGGAACTGCGCGACGGCGACCCGGCGCGTTATCTCGGCAAGGGCGTGAGCCGCGCGGTGGCGGCGGTGAATACCGAGCTGCGCGCGGCGCTGGCCGGCGTGGACGCGCGCGACCAGCGGCGGGTGGACGGCATCATGACCGCACTGGACGGCACGCCGGACAAGGGCAGGCTCGGCGCCAACGCGCTGCTGGGCGTGTCGCTGGCGGTGGCGCACGCGGCGGCGGCGTCGGGACGGCAGGCGTTGTTCGCGCATCTCGGCGGGCCGCAGGCGCATGTGTTGCCGGTGCCGATGATCAACATCGTCAACGGCGGCGCGCATGCGGACAACGCCATCGATTTCCAGGAATTCATGATCGTGCCGGTGGGCGCGCCGGACTTTGCCGAAGGCGTGCGCATGGCCTCGGAGGTCTTCCACACGCTGCGGCTGGACCTGAAGGCGGCGGGCTTCAACACCAACGTGGGCGACGAGGGCGGCTTCGCGCCGGACCTGCGCGCGGCGGACGAGGCGCTGGACTTCATCCTGCGCGCGGTGGAGCGCGCCGGCTACCGCGCCGGCACGGACGTGGCGCTGGCCATCGACCCCGCCGCCAGCGAGTTCCACGAGAACGGCAGCTACGTCTACCGCGGCGAGGGCGTGACGCGCAGCGCCGAGGCACAGGTGGATTACCTCGCGGGGCTGGTGGCGCGCTACCCGATCCTCTCGATCGAGGACGGCATGGCCGAGGACGACCTCGACGGCTGGAAGCTGCTGACCGCGCGGCTGGGCGGGCGCTGCCAGCTGGTGGGCGACGACGTGTTCTGCACCAATGCCGCGCTGCTGCGGCAGGGCATCGAGGCCGGCGTCGCCAATGCGATCCTGGTCAAGGCCAACCAGATCGGCACGCTGACCGAGACGCTCGATACCGTGGGCGTGGCGCGGGCGGCGGGCTACGCGGCGGTGATGTCGCACCGCTCGGGCGAGACCGAGGACACCAGCATCGCCGACCTGGCGGTGGCGACCGGCTGCGGGCAGATCAAGACCGGCTCGGTCTCGCGCTCGGACCGCACCGCCAAGTACAACCAGCTGATCCGCATCGAGCGCGCGCTCGGCGCGCGGGCGCGCTACGCGGGCGCGGCCGCCTTCCAGCCGCGGGGCTGAAGGCGGCGCGCACCGGCCAGCGCGTCAGGAGCCGGCCACCTTCAGCAGCACCGGGTCGTTGCGGTACAGGTCCGGGAACATCTGCTTGAGGTAGCCGATCTTGGGCAGGTCGTTGACCACGATGTACGGATGGGCCGGATGCAGCGTGAGGAAGTTCTGGTGGTAGGCCTCGGCCGGGTAGAAGGCCTTGTAGTCTTCCACGCGGGTGACGATGGGGCCGCCGAACACGCGCGCCTTGCCGAGCTGGGCGATGTAGGCCTGCGCCACGCTGCGCTGCTCGGCGGTGAGCGGGAACACGGCCGAGCGGTATTGCGTGCCGTGGTCCGGGCCCTGGTAGTCGAGCTGGGTCGGGTTGTGCGCCACCGAGAAGAACACCTGCAGCAGGCGGCCGTAGCTGACCTGGGCGGGATCGAAGGTGACTTGCACCGATTCGGCATGGCCGGTGTTGCCGCCGCTCACGGTCTCGTACTGCGCCGTGCCGGCCGCGCCGCCGGCGTAGCCGGAAGTGACCTGCTTGACGCCGCGCACGTGCTGGAACACGCCCTGCACGCCCCAGAAGCAGCCGCCCGCGAAGACCGCGGTCTCGGTCTGCGCGGCGGGTTTTTCGTCCTGCGCGGGCGGCGGGATCTTGACGGCATCCTCGGCGGAGTTGGCGCTTTGCCAGGCTACCAGGCCCGCGGCGAGCATGGCTGCGCCGGCAAGCTTGGCTCCGGCCGAGCGCGTCAGGCGGGAGAAGAAGGTGGTCGATTGCGTGGGCATGATGGTCTGTCCTTGGTGAGATCAGGTTGCTGGCGGAAAGTCAGCTTGTTGCTGGTGGTTTGCCCCCCTCTCCCGCACGCGGGAGAGGGGAGAACACCGGCAGCAGGAGATGTGTTGAATCAGCCGAACGTAAAGGCATACGCCTCCACGCCCGGGTCCAGGAATTCGATGGAAAACGTGTGGTCGGCGACCGTGCCGGGCTGACGCACGAGCTGGTACAGCCGCTGCTCCGTGACCGTGCCGCTGCCGTCCGCCGCCACGTCCATGCCGCGCGCGCCGCCCGGCGCGGCGCCGTCGATGCTGACGCGGAAGCGCACCGGCTTGCCGTCCTGGCCCGGGCCCAGCACCAGGTGCAGGTCGCGCGCGTGGAAGCGGTACACGATGCGGCCGTCCTTGCCGGCCAGCGTGGCGTGCTCCGCGCCGACGGTCCAGTCGCCGGCCAGGCCCCAGTCGTTGAGCGCGGGCCGGGCCGGCGCGGCGTAGGTGCGCGGCTTGTCCTGCGCCTGGCCGCCCGGCGAGGCGAAGTGCTCGGCGCGCTCGTAGCCGATGTAGGTCTCGCCCGAGCGTACGTCGGCCTTGTCGGAAGCCATCTGCACGCCTTGCTCGGACGCCGCGCCGATGCCGGTGGCGACCGTGGCCGCGCCGGCGTGGCCGGCCTCGGCCAGCAGTTGCCGGATCACCTGCTCGGAGCGCGCGTATTCGCCTTCGCCGAAATGGTGGAAGCGGATCTGGCCCTTGGCATCGATGAAATAGTGCGCCGGCCAGTACTGGTTGTTGAAGGCGCGCCAGATGGCGTAGTTGTTGTCGATGGCCACCGGGTAGTCGATGCCGAGGTCGCGCATGGCCTTCTGCACATTGCCGACGTTGCGCTCGAAGGCGAACTCCGGCGCGTGCACGCCGATCACCACCAGCCCCTGGTCGCGGTACTTCTGCGCCCATGCCTTGACGTAGGGCAGGGTGCGCAGGCAGTTGATGCAGGAGTAGGTCCAGAAGTCCACCAGCACCACCTTGCCGCGCAGCGCTTCGGCGGTGAGCGGCGGGGAGTTCAGCCACTGCACGGCGCCGGTCAGCGCGGGGAGCTGGCCTTCGACCGGCAGCGCCGGGGCGGCGTCTGCGCCGACCGCGCGCATCATCGCGCTGGAGGCCGCCATCATGGCCGGGCCGCCAGCCGTGTCGGCCGCCGGCGCGGGGCTGCCCGCCAGCCGGTCCACCAGGTGCTGCTCGATGCCGCCGGTGGCCACGGTCGACACGCGCGCCAGCACGCCGGTGTCCAGCCCCAGCCCGATTGCCACCACGCCCAGCAGCATGGCCGCGCCGATGCCGCGCCGCAGCCATTCGCCCGCGCCCAGCGAGCGCTTCATCGCGGTGAACACGCGCCCGCCGATCAGCAGCGCTACCGCCAGCGAGGTGGCCGCGCCGGCCGCATACGCCACCAGCAGCAGCGTGGTGCCCGCGCTGGCGCCGCGCAGCGCGGCGCCGGTCAGCACGAGGCCGAGGATGGGGCCGGCGCACGGTGCCCACAGCAGGCCGGTGGCGATGCCGAGCAGGAAGGACGAGCCGGGCCGCACCTGCCCGTCGGCCTGCGCGAAGGCCGACAGGCGGCTGCCGGCGCTGACCAGCGGGTGCATCAGCCGCTCCGCCAGCCGCGGCAGCAGCAGCGTCAGGCCGAACACGGCGAGCAGCGCGATGGCGAGCCAGCGGCCGTACTGGTTGGCCTGCGTCACCCAGCCGCCGCCCACCGCGGCCAGCGTGGCCACGGCGGCGAAGGTCAGGCCCATGCCGGCCAGCAGCGGCAGGCCGCTGCGCAGGAAAGGCTGGTCCGCGCGCGAGAACACGAACGGCAGCACGGGCAGGATGCACGGGCTCAGGATGGTGAGCGCGCCGCCGAGATAGGCGAGTACGATGAGAAACATGGCGTGGTCCAGATGTGATGGTATGCCGGGCGCGTCAGGCGGCCTGCGGGCGGAAGGTCATCGCCACGCCGTTCATGCAGTAGCGCAGGCCGGTGGGCTTGGGGCCGTCGTCGAACACGTGGCCGAGGTGGCCGCCGCAGCGGCGGCAGTGCACCGCCGTGCGCGTGGTGCCGAAGCTGCGGTCCTCGGTGGTGCCCACGGCGTGCTCCAGCGGCGCCCAGAAGCTGGGCCAGCCGGTATGGCTGTCGAACTTGGCGCGCGAGGAGAACAGGTCGAGCTGGCAGCCGGCGCAGGCGAACACGCCGGCGCGGTGCTCGTTGTTGAGCGGGCTGCTGTAGGGGCGCTCGGTACCTTCCTGGCGCAGCACCTCGTACTGGGCCGGGGTCAGCAGCTGGCGCCACTGCGCGTCGGTCTTCATGACCTCGAAGACCTCGGCCGGCTTGCCCGCGCCGGCGGGGCCGGCCGCCAGGGCGCGCCACCCGCCCGCCACGGCGATGGTCGCCACGGCGGCACCGCCCGACAATAGAAAGCGCCTTCTGCTGCCCATGATGCACTCCTTGCGTGGGTTCCACGAATCGATGGACGCATCCTATGGCCGGCGCGATCCCGGAGTCCTCACGAAAGGTTAAATTAAATGTGATAACTCGGCGGCGCGGAATTCTGCACAATGGCTGCGCGGGCGCCATCCGCCTTTCCGTCTTTTCCGTCTTTTCCGTCTTTTCACCGTTCCTATCGCCGCCAATGGACCATCCCAAGCGCATCCTGATCGTCGAAGACGACGTCGACATCGCCAACGTGCTCAGCCTGCACCTGCGCGACGAGCGCTACGAAGTCGTGCACAGCGCCGACGGCAACGAGGGCCTGCGCCTGCTCGAGCAGGGCAACTGGGACGCGCTGATCCTCGACCTGATGCTGCCCGGCGTGGACGGGCTGGAGATCTGCCGGCGCGCCCGCGCGATGGCGCGCTACACCCCCATCATCATCACCAGCGCGCGCTCCAGCGAGGTGCACCGCATCCTGGGGCTGGAGCTGGGCGCTGACGACTATCTCGCCAAGCCGTTCTCGGTGCTGGAGCTGGTGGCGCGCGTCAAGGCGCTGCTGCGCCGGGTGGACGCGCTGGCGAAGGACCTGCGCGTGGACGCGGGCAGCCTGGTGCTGGGCGGGCTGTCGATCGACCCGATCGCGCGCGAGGCCACCGTGGACGGCCGGCGCATCGAGCTGACGCCGCGCGAGTTCGACCTGCTGTATTTCTTCGCGCGCCACCCGGGCAAGGTGTTCTCGCGCATGGACCTGCTCAACGCCGTGTGGGGCTACCAGCACGAAGGCTACGAGCACACCGTCAACACCCACATCAACCGGCTGCGCACCAAGATCGAGGCTGATCCGGCGCAGCCCGGCCGCATCCTCACGGTGTGGGGACACGGCTACAAGCTGGCGGCCGGGCCTGCCGGCGCGCCGGGAGACGCGACATGAACACCCTCACCGAGAGCGCGGCCGAAACCACCGGCGCCGCGCAGGAGCGGCCCGCGCGCCGCGGCCCGCGCTTCGGCCTCACGCTCACGCAGCGGCTGTCGCTGGTGTTCTCGGTGCTGCTGCTGGCCTGCTGCGGCGCCTCGGCGTGGCTGCAGGTCCGCTCCAACGACATGCACGAGAAGGAGGTCATCCAGGATCTCTCGCGCGGGCTGGCCGCGCACATCGCGCGCAACGCCGTGCTGATGGATGCCGACGGTCTCAAGCCCGAGGCGCTGCGCCAGTTGTTCGGCCAGTTGATGGTGGTGAACCCGAGCGTGGAGGTCTACCTGCTCGACGGCCAGGGGCATGTCGTGGGCCACGACGCGCCGGCCGGGCGCCTGCAGCGCGAGCAGGTGGACCTGCAGCCGGTGCGCCGCCTGCTGGCCGGCGGCGCGCTGCCGATCCTCGGCGACGACCCGCGCAGCGCCACCGGCCGCAAGGTGTTCAGCGCCGCGCCGCTGCGCTCGGGCGGCTATATCTACGTGGTGCTGCTGGGCGAGACGCACGACGAGCTGGCCGCGCGCGTGTCGGCCAGCTCGGTGCTGCGCACCACGCTGTGGTCGATGGCGCTGGTGGCGGCGCTGGGCCTCGTGGCCGGGCTGGTGGCGTTCGGCCTGATCACGCGGCCGCTGCGCCGGCTGACCGAGGCCATGCGGCGCTTCAATGCCGACGCCGACCCGGAAACCGCGCCCGCGGCGCAGCCGGGCCTGCTGCGCGCGTCCGCCGCGGGCAGCCGCGACGAGATCGCCGCGCTCGAAGCCGCGTTCGCGCAGATGGCCGGGCGCATCGCCGAGCAATGGCGCGCGCTGACCAAGCAGGACCAGGAGCGGCGCGAGCTGGTGGCCAATATCTCGCACGACCTGCGCACGCCGCTGACCTCGCTGCAGGGCTATCTGGAAACGCTCTCGCTCAAGGCCGAGACGCTCGGCGACGCCGAGCGCCGCCGCTACCTCGCCATCGCGCTGGCGCAGAGCGTGAAGGTGGGGCGGCTGGCGCAGTCGCTGTTCGAGCTGGCGCGGCTGGAGCACGGCATCGTGCAGCCCGCGCTGGAAGCGTTCTCGCTGGCGGACCTGCTGCAGGACGTGTTCCAGAAATTCGAGCTGCCGGCCGAGGCGCGCCAGGTGCAGTTGCGCGCCGGCATCCCGCCGCGGCTGCCCGCGGTGACGGCGGACCTCGGCATGATCGAGCGCGTGCTGACCAACCTGCTGGACAACGCCATCCGCCACACGCCCGCGCATGGCGCCGTCGATGTCGATCTCGCCGTGGGCGACGGCAAGGTGTCGGTCACGGTCAGCGACACCGGCCCCGGCATCGCGCCGGCCTTGCGCGAGCGTTTGTTCCAGCGCGCCTTCAGCGCGGGCGCGCATCGCGGCGGCGGGCTGGGGCTGCTGATCGTGCAGCGCATGCTGCAGCTGCACCACAGCCAGATCCGCCTGCTCGAGCGCGAAGGCGCGGGCGCGGTATTCCGCTTCGAGCTGCCGGTGGCCGGGCGCTCAGTTGGATAGCAGCAGCCGGCGCGGGTTGGGCGGGATCGCGATGGTCTGGAAATAGACCGCGTCGCCGCGCTTGTCGAACGCGCGGATCTCCAGCGTCGCGCCCGCGGTGCCCGGCTTGACGCCGATGGCGCGGCACGCGGCCGGCGGGAACACGCCGACCGTCAGCGTCTCGGCAAAGTGCGTGACCGCCTGGCGCGCCTTGCGCGCGAGGAATTCCTTCAGGTTGATGCCCTGGAGCGCCTCGACCGGCTCCTCTTCCAGTTCCGGAAAGCGGCCCTGCACCACGTAGAAGCTGGTGAACAGGTCGAACTCGTTGTTGACCGAGAAGATGCGGTCCACGCGGTGCCACGCGGCGCCGGGCAGGTGCGCCGACCACGGGCCGCTCTCGGTGACGGTCTGCTTGCCGATGGCGTGCGAGAAGATCGGCAGGATCTCGCCGCTGCTTTCGTCGAGGAAGCGGCAGTGATAGAAGGGCGCCGTCATGGGCCGCTCGCCGGCGGCCACGAAGGTGCCGGAGCCTTGCCGGCGCACCACCAGCCCGTCCTCGGCGAGGCTGGCCAGCGCGCGCTGCACGGTGCCCAGGCTGAAGCCGCTGATCTGCGCCAGGGTTTCCTCGGCCGGCAGCTTGTCGCCGCCGCGCAGGCGCGTGTCGTCGATCGCGTCGGACACGGCGTCGCGCAGTTGCAGGTATTTCGGCAGGCCGGAGCGCTCGCGCGCGCGCAGCGTGTCGGGCAGCCATTGCGCGATGGCATCCACGCCAGGTGCTTCCATCATCTTTTCTTCCTCTTCTTGCGGGCCATCCTGCCGGCGCGCGCCTTGCCGCGCCCGGACCGCCTCGTCTCAAGCAACCATCAACGGCCACATCAATGGCCATTTGACAGTTTCGTTTCCGTGTCTATACTAGCAGCACTGTAGTCCTATATAGGTTTATAGTTTAAATAGACTTCGCGCGGTACTGCCGGGAACCGCCAGGAACCGACGCGAAGACAAAGGAGACGACGATGATTGTGGAAGAGCGGGTCTACACCTGCCACTGCGGCAAGGCGCAGGCCTACGTGAGGATGTACGAGGCCGAGGGCCTCGCCATCCAGCGCCCCATCCTGGGCCACCTGCTGGGCTACTTCACCAGCGAGCTGGGCCCGCTCAACCAGGTGGTGCACCTGTGGGCCTACCAGGACCTCGAGGACCGCGCCGCCCGGCGCGCGCGCCTGCTGGCCGATCCCGCGTGGCAGGCCTACGCCGTCAAGGTGCAGCCGCTGGTGCTGACCCAGGAGAACAAGATCCTGGTGCCGGCCGCGTTTTCCCCCTGGGCCAGAGAGCCCGCCTACCTGTCCTGAAGCGAAGCGAACATGAAAATTACCGATGTCATCACGCACCAGCTGCTGGTGAACGTGGACGAGCCCTTCACCTCCTCGCGCGGCTGGTACTACAAGACCAAGGGCGCGCTGGTGGTGGAGATCGTGACCGACGAGGGCATCGTCGGCTGGGGCGACTGCTACGGGCCGGCGGCCGTGAACCGCGCCATCGTCGAGACCGTGCTGCGCGCCGCCGTGATCGGGCGCGACCCGTTCGATGTCGAGGTGATCTGGGAAGAGCTGTACAACAAGGTCAAGGACTACGGCATGACCGGGATGAACATCTCGGCCATCAGCGGCATCGACATCGCGCTGTGGGACATCATCGGCAAGGCCTGCGGCAAGCCCGTCCACAAGCTGATCGGCGGCGCCTTCCGCACCGAGCTGCAGGCCTATGCCACCGGCCTGTACTTCCGCGACATGAACCGCCTGGTGGAGGAGGCCGTGGAGGAAGCGCAGGGCTACGTGGAGCAGGGCTTCGGCGCGATCAAGATGAAGATCGGCCTGGGCTCGATCCACAAGGACCTGGAGCGCGTGGCCGCGGTGCGCGACGCCATCGGCCCCAAGGTGCAGTTGATGGTGGACGCCAACCACTGCTTCACGGTGCCGCAGGCCATCAACATCGGCCGCGAGCTGGAGAAGCTCGACGTGCACTGGTTCGAGGAGCCGATCTCGCCGGAGGACGTGGACGGCTACGTGGAGGTGTCGCGCCGGCTGGACATGGCGATCGCCGGCGGCGAGAACGAGTTCACCAAGTTCAGCTTCCGCCATCTGCTGGAAAAGCGCGCGATGGACATCGTGCAGCCGGACGTGTGCGCGGCCGGCGGCATCACCGAGTGCAAGAAGATCGCCACGCTGGCGCAGGCGCATTCGGTGCAGTGCGTGCCGCACGCATGGGGCACGGCCATCGGGCTGGCGGCCACCATGCATTTCCTGGCCTCGCTGCCCAACTGCCCGCCCTGCCTGGTGCCGGTGCATCCGATGCTGGAGTACGAGCAGACCTTCAACCCGTTCCGCGACGAGCTCAGCACCACGCCGCTCACGCACACGCGCGGCATCGTCGCGGTGCCGACCGGGCCGGGGCTGGGCATCGAGATCGACCGCGAAGTCCTGCGCAAATATCGTGTCGCCTGAAGCGGGAGAACGCACATGACGCGACCTCTCATTCTCTGCACGCTGCCCATGCACGCATCCGGCGCCGCCCTGCTGGCGCCGGTGGCGGAACTGGTGGTGGCGCCCGACACCGGCGCCGACACGCTGCGCCGCATGGTGCGCGACGCGGACTACCTGCTGGTGCGCAGCCACCTGCCCGCCGACCTGTTCGACGGCGCGCCCCGGCTCAAGGGCGTGGTGCGCAACGGCACCGGGCTCGACATGATTCCGGTCGATGCCGCCACCGCGCTCGGCATTCCCGTGGCCAACGTGCCCGGCGCCAACGCGCAGGCGGTGGCCGAATACTGCATCGGCGCCTTTCTCGCGCTGGCGCGGCGCTTCGGCATGATGGACGCGGCTTTGCGCGGCGCGGGCTGGGCCGAGGCGCGCGCGCTCAGCGCGCCGACCGTCGAGCTGGCGGGCAAGACGGTTGGCATCGTCGGCCTGGGCAATATCGGCGGCAGGCTCGCGCGCATCTGCGCCGGGGCGTTCGGCATGACCGTGCTGGCCAGCCAGCCCGGCGAGGCCGGCCTGCCGGACTTCGTCTCGCGGGTCACGCTGGACGAACTGCTGCGGCGAAGCGATTTCGTCTCGCTGAACTGTCCGCTGACGCCGCAGACCCATCACCTGCTCGACGCGGCGCGGCTGCGCGCGATGAAGCCGGGCGCGTTCCTGGTCAACGCCGCGCGCGGCGAGGTCGTCGACGAGGCCGCGCTGGTGCGGGCGCTGGGCGAAGGCTGGATCGCCGGCGCTGCGCTCGACGTGTTCGCGCGGCAGCCGCTGGCGCCCGCGCATCCGCTGCTGGCGCTCGACAACGTGATGCTCACCCCGCACGCGGCGTCGCTCACGCAAGAGAGCTCGGAGAAGATGAGCACGGGCGCGGCGCGCCAGCTGCTGCAGCTCATTGCCGGCGAGCGTCCCGAGTTCCTGGTCAACCCGCAGGTCTGGGACGGCCATGCCAGCCGCCGGGCCGTGGAGGTGCAACGTGCCTGATACCCAATCGAGCCTGAAGATCGTCAGCGTGGAAGGGTTTGCCACCTCGTTCCCGGTCAGGCAGGGCGTGACGCTCGGCATCGGGCGCGCGGTCAAGCGCGACGCGCTGATCGTCAAGGTGATCACCGAAGGCGGGCTGGTGGGCTGGGGCGAATCGCACCACGGCCGCTGCCCGGGCGCGATCGCCCAGCTGATCAACACCACGCTGCGCCAACTGGTGACGGGCATGGAGGCGCACGACGTGGTCGGCGCGTGGGCGCGCATCTACGTGCGCCAGCTTGCCAGCCACGGCATGGGCACCGCGTGCGCGCTGGCCATGAGCGGCATCGACCAGGCGCTGTGGGACATCCGCGGCAAGGCGGTGGGCTGGCCGCTGTACAAGCTGCTGGGCGGCAGCCGCAAGCCGGTGCCGGCCTATGCCGGCGGCATCTCGCTCGGCTTCCAGCCGCCGGCGGCGCTGGTGGACGAGGTGGCGGCGCTGCGCGCGCAGGGCTACCGCGCGGTGAAGCTGCGCTTCGGCGACAGCGTGGCGCGCGACGTGGAGCGGCTGGAGGCGATCCGCCGGGCCTTCGGCGCGGAGCTGAAGATCATGGTGGACGCCAACACCGGCTACCGCCTCGACGACGTGCGCCGCGTGATGCCGGCGCTGGTGGCGATGGACGTGGCGTGGCTGGAGGAGCCGTTCCCGCCGCAGGACTATCGCGACTACCGCCACGCCGCCGCGCTGGGCGGCGTGCCGCTGGCCGCCGGCGAGAACCACTACACGCGCTTCGAGTTCAACCGCCTGATCCGCGAGGAATCGGTGCAGGTATTGCAGCCTGACCTGTCCAAGACCGGCGGCATCACCGAAGGCCTACGCATCGCGGCGATGGCATCGGGCGAGAAGCTCGCCATCCATCCGCACACGTCCGCCAGCGGGCTGAACATGGCGGCCAGCATCCACCTGCTGTCGGCCATCGAGAACCCCGGTTACTTCGAGGCCGACGTGGCTCGCGAAAACCTGTTCCGCGACCAGTTGACCACGCGGCCGGACCGGCTCGACGCGGATGGCAACGTCATGCCGGGCGAGGCGCCGGGGCTGGGCATCGAGGTGGACGAGGATTTCCTGCGCGCGCATCCGGTGATCGAGGGGCCGGCCTATGTGTAGGGGAGCGGGCTAGCCGCGCCGGATCGCCGGCGCGGCAATGCAGGACAACATAACTACAGACAGGAGACAGACATGTACATCAAGACGCTACTGGCGGCCGCGGCCGCCATCGCGCTGGCCGCGCCGCCGCTGGCCGCGGCGCAGGGCACGGCGCAGGATTTCCCGCGCAAGCCGATCCGCATCATCGTGCCCTACGTGGCCGGCGGCAGCACCGACCTGCTGGCGCGCCTGGTCGGGCAGAAGCTGACCGAGAAATGGGGCCAGCCGGTGGTGGTGGAGAACCGCCCGGGCGCCAACGGCATGGTCGGTACGGAGTTCGTGGCCAAGGCGCCGCCGGACGGCTACACGCTCGGCATCGCCTCGCCCGGCACGCACGCGGCCAATGCCAGCCTCTACAAGAACGTGCCGTACGACACGGTGCGCGACTTCACGCCGGTCACGCTGGCGGTCAACGCGCCGATGCTGCTGGTGGCCAACCCGCAGCTCAAGGTCAAGAGCGTGCGCGAGCTGATCGCGCTGGCCAAGGCGCACCCGGACAGCATCAGCTACGCCTCGGGCGGCAGCGGCTCGTCCCAGCACCTGGCGATGGAGCAGTTCATGTACATGGCCGGCATCAAGATGGTCCACGTGCCTTACAAGGGCTCGTCCAATTCCTATACCGACCTGCTCGGCGGGCGCGTCTCGGTCGAGTTCGACGTGCTGCCCACGGCCACGCCGCACACCCGCAGCGGCAAGCTGCTGGCGCTGGCGACGGCGGCCGACAAGCCGCTGCCGCAGATGCCCGACGTGCCCACGGTGGCGTCGGCCGGCGTGCCGGGCTTCACGGCGTCGTCGTGGTACGGCTTCGTCGGGCCGGCGGGCATGCCGAAGGACATCCTGGCCAAGCTCAACACCGAGATCGTGGCCGCGCTGCGCCAGCCGTCGTCGGTCGAGACGCTGGAGAAGGCCGGCCTGCAGGTGGTGGCCGGCACGCCCGAGCAGTTCGCCGCGCATATCAAGTCGGAGATGGACAAGGCCGCCAGGATCATCGCCGAGGCGCATATCCAGCCGGACTGAGCGCCGTTGGGGGCGGCTGATGATCTGCATCAAGAGCCGCCGGGCGGTGTTTGCGCATAATCAAACTCGCGATTCCCGATTCCCGCCGGAGTTGCTGCCGGGTTCCCGGGCATCGCGCTACCGCGCAACCCTTCCGATACCCGCTATGGCAGCACACGTACATAACATCGATTCGTCCCCCTCCGGCCAGCCCGATTCCGCCAACCCGCCAGCCGATGCGCGCCCGGTCGCCAAGGGCGACGTGATTCCGACCCGCACGCCGCGCTCGGCCGAGCGCAACACCGTCATCGACGCCGTGGACGCCGCCGCGCAACTGGCGGCCAGCAGCATGCAGGACATCCTCGCGCAGGCCGCCGTCGAGGGCGAGGAAGGCATGCTCGGCGTGGTCAGGACGCTGATGGACGGCATGTCTCCCGACGAAGCCGCGCAACTGCGCAGCCTCATCCTCGAAGGCGATCCCGGCGCCTGGCAGGTGGGCAAGCGCAGGCATCCGGACCACGAGCTGTCGCCGGGCTGGCGCGAGGGCCTGTATCCGTACCAGAACCTGATGTCGCGGCGCAATTACGAGAAACAGAAATACCGGCTCCAGGTGGAATTCCTGAAGCTGCAGGCCTGGGTCAAGGAAACCGGCCAGCGCGTGGTGATCCTGTTCGAGGGGCGCGACGCGGCCGGCAAGGGCGGCGCCATCAAACGCTTCATGGAACACCTGAACCCGCGCGGCGCGCGCGTGGTGGCGCTGGAAAAGCCCACCGAATCCGAGCGCGGCCAGTGGTACTTCCAGCGCTACGTCCAGCACCTGCCCTCGGCCGGCGAGATCGTGCTGTTCGACCGCTCCTGGTACAACCGCGCCGGCGTGGAGCACGTGATGGGATTCTGCTCGCCGCAGGAATACCAGGATTTCCTGATGCAGGTGCCCGAGTTCGAGCGGCACCTGGTGCGCAGCGGCATCCACGTGTTCAAGTTCTGGTTCTCGGTCAGCCAGAAAGAGCAGCGCCGGCGCTTCCGCGAGCGCGAGATCCATCCGCTCAAGCAGTGGAAGCTCAGCCCGGTCGACGTCGCCTCGCTCGACAAGTGGGATGCCTACACGCGGGCGAAGGAAACGATGTTCGCGCGCACCGACACCGCCGATTCGCCGTGGACCGTGATCCGCTCCGACTGCAAGAAGCGGGCGCGCCTGAACGCGATGCGGCACGTGCTGCTGCGCTTTCCCTACGCCAACCGCGACGTCGAGGCGGTCGGCCCGACCGATCCGCTGATCGTCGGGCGGGCGCTGGCGGGCTAGCCCGGCCAGCGCTTCGGCGGCGCGGGCTGTCGTTCAGTCCGCGCCGCCGGACCGTATCTCGCGTCCGTTGAGCGGCTGCGCGGGGCGCGCGTTCATCGGGTACAGCGCGCGGAACGCCGCCAGTTGCGCCGCGGAAATCTCCAGCGGCGTCCTGAACACGCGCCAGCGCACGCCTTCGCTGCACGGCGGCGTGGTCAGCGAACCCATGTAGGCGTAATAGCCGCGCGCGCCAGGCAGCAGCAGCGCCGGGTCGAGCGCGGCCAGCTTCCGCTTTTCTCCCTTATGGGCGGGCAGGCTGGCGAAGACCGGCTTCAGGGCCGCGTTCTCCTCGCCCAGCCTGAACAGCACCGCCACCACCGCAAGCCGGCCCTCGGCATCCCTGTGGACCAGATGCGCGGCCAGCGGATAGGCCTTGCCGTCGAACGTGGTTTCGCTGGGCGTATGGAAATGGAACTGTAGCAACTGGTAGGCCGCGCCGTCGATGCGCGCCGTGCCCGCGCCGCGCAGGTTCGCCTGGATGGTGTGGCCGTTGTTGACCAGTTCCGCCGCGCCGCCGCGGTACGCGAAGGCCATCGCCGCGCCGCCGTCCTCCTTCTCCTGCACGCCGCCCAGGTCCACCGGCGACTGCGCCGCGCCGCCGCGGCAGCCGGCAAAGCGTTTGTCGAGGTCCGCCCAGTGCTCGGCGCCGGTGCGGCCCGAGTAGCTCCAGTGCGCCTCGTGTCCGGCGAATGCCGCGGGAGCGGCAAGCAGCGCGCACAGCGCCGCGGCAAGCATCTCTGTCTTCATCCTGTTTCCCCTGGTTGTCTTTCCATGTCGGGCAGCGCGCCGGGCCGCGCTGCGAGCCCGAAGTCTGCCAACGCATGATGAATTTGGCGATGCGGCGGATAACTCGGAAGTTTCGATTTTTCACTGTGAATCTTCTGATCTCGATTTCCATTTTCTGCATATCTGCCTGTCGTCTCCTTTTGGGCGCGAGGACAACTGGCAGCAGTGAGACAGGACGACGTAAAGGTCGCATCGGCCGCAAGAAAGACAGACGTTTACGAAGCGCGTCTCAGAAGAATCGACACGTTATGTCGTACGCGTCCTATGCATTCATTGGAATTAGTACCAATCAAAAAATGACGTTTCTCGATATCAAAGAGATGCTTCGTGGAATCTTCATGCGCGCCGGACAGTACATTTTCATTACCGGAGAGTGATGTGGTTGCCACCGCGGATCTCCCCGGAAATGAAGCGTCGAATGCCGAGATGCCAGACCGGGCATGGCCATTTTCCATGGCCGGCGAAGCGGTTCGGTTGCCACCGCGCGGTCATGAGAGCGATGCGGCGAAGACGGTCATAGCTCCACTCACCTCAACCTGAAAAGGTAATCACATGAAGCGCACAATCGTTGCATCCCTCGCCACCACCTGCGTGGCCCTGGCCGCCCTGACGCCGTCGCTGTCGCACGCGTTCGACGGCCAGATCGACTTCACCGGCAGCATCACGGACGTGAGCTGCACCATCAACGGCCATCAGCCGGGCGGTGGCAATCACACCCTGGTCGATCTGGGTACGATCAATCCGAACGTGTTTACCGGGCTGAATGCGCGCAGCACCGCCGTGCCGTTCAGCCTGGCGCTGGGCGGCGGCACGAACTGCATCGACGGCCGCAAGGCACTGGTCTCCTTCGATACGGGTTCGTCCAACATCGATCCCAACACAGGCAACCTGATCCTGGTGGGCACCGGCGCGGCCAAGGGCGTGCAGGTCGAGGTCAGCGACGCCGGCAACGGCGCGTCCGGCAAGATCCCGCTGAACGTGGCGCAGACCACGCCGCAGACGGCCACGATCTCGGGCAACACCGCCACGCTGACCTACAGCGCCGTGTACGTGCAGACGGCTGGCTCCATCACGCCGGGCGCCGCCAACACGTTCATCCGCTACACGATGGTCTACAACTGAGCCGGGTCAGGATCCTGATCCCGTGAACGCCATGACGTCGGTCGCACACCTGTCTTCCCGCCTCGCCGCAGCCGGCGTCATGGCGCTCTCCGCCCTCGCCGCGCCGGCGCAGGCGGCCATTGTCATCCAGGGGACCCGCGTAGTGTTCCCCGCGGACTCCCGCGAAGTCACGCTGCGCATCAACAATCCCAGCGCCGCGCCCGTGCTGGTGCAAAGCTGGGTCGACGACGGCCACGCGGACGTTCCGCCCGAGCAGGTGCGGGTGCCGTTCGTGCTCGCGCCGTCGGTTTCCCGCGTGGAGCCGAGCAAGGGCATGGTCTTGCGCATTTCCTACACGGGCGAGGCGCTGCCCGCGGACCGCGAGTCGCTGTTCTGGCTCAACGTGCTGGAAGTGCCTTCGAAACAGGAGGGCGCGGAGAACGTGCTGCAGTTCGCTTTCCGCAGCCGCATCAAGGTGTTCTTCCGGCCGGTGCAGCTCAAGGACGTGGACGCCGCCGCCGCCAGGCTCACCTGGAAGCTGGCCAGCGTGGACCGGACCGACGGCAAGTCCGGCAAGCAGCTTGCGGTGCAAGCGAGCAATCCCACGCCGTATTACGTTTCGTTCGGGTTCGTCGAAGCTACGCTGGACGGCAAGTCCGTGCTGGTGCCCGGCGGCATGGTCGCGCCGCTTGCCACGCAGACCATTGCCCTGCCCGATACCAAGCCTGGCAATCATGCCAAGGCGTCGGTCCGCTTCGAGGTCATCAACGACTATGGCGGCCGCTCGATAGAAGAGCGGACCCTGGCGAACTGAAGCTATCGCGCCCCGCTCCTTCCGCCGCTTGCGCAACATGGCGGACTCCCAATTCGAATCCAGGAAAGTCCCGTCGGCCATGTATTCTCCCCGTCCTGCCTACATCGTCCTTCCTCGCCGGCCCCAGCGGTCCCGCGCGGTGGCCGCTCCGCCGCCGTCTCGGCTCGAGCGTTTCGTGCCACGCCTGGTCAGCGCCGCGGCGGCGATCGCGATGTCGCCGACCGCATGGGCCGCGGCCACGATGGTGGGCCAGGGCGCGGGTCCGCGCCAGCCCGTGGATACCACCGCGCAGGTGGGCGAGCGGCTGGCGCGCGAGGAGCGCGCGGAGCGCGGCCAGGACCGCGGCGACGGCGATGCCGCCGCCGTCACCGATACGGCCGATACCGCGGCGCTTCAGCTTGCCGCCAGGCCGGTGCTGTTCGATTCCTACATGCTGGTGCAGGGCGGCGACGGTTTCGCCATCGACACCAGCCGCTTCGAGCGGCCCGACATCGTGGCGCCCGGCCGCTACCGCACGGAGCTGCTGGTCAACGGCCAATGGCGCGGCACCGAGGACATCGAGTTCAGACAGGTGCCCGGCAAGGAAAGCGCGCAGCCGTGCTACAGCCGCGAATTGCTGACGCGTGCCGGCGTGGACCTCGCCAAGGCGGCGCGCGGCCAGGATCCGCAGCACGTGCCGGACCCGGTGCCCGAAGGGGCGGTCTGCGACGAGATCTCGCGCTACATCCCCGGCGCCGAATTGAGCTACGACCAGGCCGAGCAGCGCGCCTACCTGACCGTGCCGCAATACTTCCTGCGGCTGACCGGGCTCACCAACTACGTCGACCCGCAGCAGTGGGACAGCGGCGTGCCCGCGCTGCTGCTGAACTACAACACCAACGTCTTCACCACCGAGAGCCAGGGGCACAACACCACCAACGGCTACGCGGGCGTGAACCTGGGCATGAACCTGGGACCGGTGCGGGTGCGTCACAACGGCGCCGTGACGTGGTCGCCGCAGACCGGCACGCACTACCAGCGCGGTTTCATCTACGGCCAGACCGACGTGACCGCACTGCGCTCGCAACTGCTCGTGGGCGAGAGCGCGACCAGCGGCGAGCTGTTCGATTCGGTGTCGTTCCGCGGCGCGTCGCTGTTCAGCGACGACCGCATGCTGCCCGAGGCGCAGCGCTATTACGCGCCGGTGGTGCGCGGCACCGCGGCTTCCAACGCCAAGGTTTCGGTCTACCAGCGCGGCTACCTGGTCTACGAGACTACTGTGGCGCCCGGCCCGTTCGAGATCGACGACCTGCAGGTGGCCAGCTATGGCGGCGACCTCAACGTCACCGTGACCGAGGCCAACGGGCAGGAGCGCACGTTCGTGGTGCCGTTCGCCACCACCGTGCAACTGCTGCGCCCCGGCTCCACGCGCTACAGCGTGACCGCCGGCCGCGCCAGCGATCTCTCGCTGCAAGGCAGCGGCAAGTACATCGTGCAGGGCACGGTGCAGCACGGCATCAACAACATGGTGACCGGCTACGGCGGCATGGCTTTCGCCACCAACTATATGTCCGGGCTGGTGGGCGCGGCGTTCAACACGCCGCTGGGCGGCTTCGGCGCCGACGTGACCTATGCCAGGACCGGGCTGGCGAACGGAGAAAGCAAGCGCGGCGCCAGCTTCCGGCTGTCGTACAGCAAGAACATCGCCAACAGCGGCACCAATTTCTCGCTGGCGGCCTACCGCTACTCCACCGGCGGTTATCTCGGCCTGCGCGACGCGCTGAGCCTGCACGACCTGACCGAGCGCGGCGTGCCGACCGACTCGTTCGCGCGCATGCGCGCGCGCATGGACGCCAACGTCAGCCAGCAGCTCGGCGCCAGCGGCGGCAGTGTCTATCTCAACGGCTCCTCGCTGCAGTACTGGAACCAGCGCGGACAGGCGCTGAGCTTCACGCTCGGCTACAGCAACCAGTGGCGCGGCATCACCTACTCGGTGTCCGTGCAGCGCGTGCAGAACGTGTCGGCCGGCACCAGCGTGCCCTACACCGGCGGCGGCAGCTTCATGAGTCCCAGCGTCACGCCCAAGAGCACGCTGGTCAGTGTGAATCTCTCGATTCCGCTCGGCCGCGGCGGCTCCCGCACCACGCCGCTCATGAACACCTTCTTCACGCACGACAGCGACCGCGGCGCCCAGGTGTCCACCGGCGTGTCGGGCGCGCTCAACGAGCGCGGCACGGCGTCGTATTCGGTGTCCGGCACCTACGACAACAACCGCAACGCGACCTCGGGCAACGCCAGCATCAGCTACCGCGCCTCGCGTGCCACGGTGGGCGCGAGCATCGCGCAGGGGCAAGGCTACCGCCAGGCGTCGGCCAATGCCATGGGCGCGCTGGTCCTGCACCCGGGCGGCCTTTCGGCGGCCCAGACGCTGGGCGAGACCATCGGCGTGGTGAAGGCGCCCGACGCCACCGGCGCGACGGTCAATTCCGGCGGCGCGACCATCGACGGGCGCGGCTACGCGATCGTGCCGAGCCTCACGCCCTATCAGCTCAACAGCGTCGACCTCGATCCGAAGGGCATGGCCGACGACGTGGAACTGAAGACCACCTCGCGCAGCGTGGCGCCGCGCGCCGGCGCGGTGGTGATGCTCTCCTACGAGACGCGCCGCGCGCGCGCCGTGCTGATCGACAGCCGCATGCCCAGTGGCGAGCCGCTGCCGTTCGCCGCCAGCGTGATCGACACCGAGACCAACGCATCCGTGGGCGCGGTCGGCCAGGGCAGCCGCCTGGTGATCCGCAGCGAGAAGGACCACGGCACGATCCGCGTCGAATGGGGCAGCAAGCCGGACCAGCGCTGCGCCATCGACTACACGCTGCCGGCGCGCGAAACCGGCGCCGGCAAGGGCTACGCAACGCTGGACCTCGAGTGCAGGCCGATTCCGGCCGGCGGCGCCGAGGGCGGCAAGGTCGCGGCACGGCAGTAGGCAGACAACGGACCCGGAGGCGCGATGAACACAGGAACGAAGACAGGCATACGGCGGCGGCACGTGCTGGCGGTGCTGGTGGCGCTGTCGCTGCTGGCGCCGGGCTGGGCCGCGGCGGCGCTGTCGGTGGTGGGCACGCGCTTCATCTATCCCGCCGGCGCGAAGGAGTTGACCGTGCAGGTGGGCAACAAGGGCCGCAGCCCGATCCTGGTGCAGGCCTGGCTGGATCGCGGCGACCCCGATGCCGATCCCGCCAGGCTCAGCGTGCCGTTCGTGCTGGCGCCGCCGATGTTCCGGCTGGACCCCGAGCACAAGTCCGTGCTGCGCCTCAGGCATACCGGCGAGCCGCTGCCGGGGGACCGCGAATCGGTGTTCTGGCTCAACTTCCTCGAAGTGCCGACGCTGCCCGAGGACAGCCGCAACCTGCTGCGGCTGTCGTACCGTTCGCGCATGAAGCTGCTGTACCGGCCCGCCGGCCTGCCCGGCAGCGCCGACGAAGCGGTCTCGCGCGTGACGTGGCGCCTCGGCGGCGCGCCCGCGCCCGGCGACGCGGTACTGGAGGCGGACAACCCCACGCCGTATTACGTCTCGCTCGCGCAGATGACGGTCACGCGCGGCGCTGCCGCGGTGGAACTGGACGGCCAGACGCTGGCGCCGCTCGGCGTCACGCGCATCGCGCTGCCCGGCCTGAAGGGGAGCGGCGGAGCGCAGGTGCGCTACGAGGTGGCGAAGGACGGTGGGGAATTGGTCGGCGGGAGCGCGAGCGCCAGGCCGTAGGTCCGCCCGGATGGTCCGCGCGGCGCAGGTGAATCGACGATGGTCAATGTGAAAGCAAGACAAATGATTGGTATCCCGGGCCTGTGCGCATTCGGCGCGGCGCTGGCGCTGCCGGTGGCCGCGTGGGCGCAGGCGCCCGGTGCTCCAAACGCACCCAATATTCCCAACGCCGGGCAGACCATGCGCGACCTGGAAACGGTGCGCCCCGGCCTGCCGGCGCCATCGGACCTGGAACTGGATATGCCCCAGGCGCCGGCGCGCCCGGCCGCGCCCGCCGAGCCGGGCCTGCGCATGACGGTGCAGGGTTTCCGCATCACCGGCAACCAGGCGTTCGCGTCGGCGCAACTACTGGCGCTGCTGCGCGACCTGCACGGCAGCGAGCAGGACCTTGCCGGCCTGCGCGCCGCGGCCGACCGCATCACCGCGTACTACCACGAACACGGCTACGTGCTGGCGCGCGCGTTCCTGCCGCGCCAGGACATCGAGGACGGCGTGGTCCTGATCGAAGTGATGGAGGGCCGCTACGGGCAGGTCGAATTGCAGAACCAGTCGCGCGTGCTCGACGGCGTGCTGCGCCAGCCGCTCGCGGCGCTCAGGGGCGGCGACGCCGTGCAGGCCGCCGCGCTGGAAAGCCGCCTGCTGCTGCTCAATGACCTGCCTGGCGTGCAGGTGCGCGGCACGCTGCGCCCCGGCGCCGAGCGCGGCGCCACCGACCTCGTGGTCGACGCGGCACCGCTGCCGCTGGTCAGCGGCAGCGTGGAGGCGGACAACTACGGCGGCTACTACACCGGCGAATACCGCCTCGGTGGCAGCCTCTATCTCAACAGCCCGCTGCGGCTCGGCGACCAGTTGAGCCTGCGCGTGCTGGGCAGCGACAAGCGGCAGCGCTACTACCGCGCCGGCTACCAGGTGCCGTTCGGCCCTTGGCTCACGCGCGCGGGCGTGGCGTACTCCGAGATGCGCTACCACCTGGCGCGGGACTTCGCGGTGCTGGATGCGCACGGCAAGGCCAGCATCCGCAGCGCCTTCATCACCCAGCCGCTGCTGCGCGGCCGCGCGTTCAACGTGAACGCGCAACTGCAATACGACGACAAGCGGCTGCGCGACGACATGGACCTGTTCGAGGTGACCAACCCCAAGCGCGTCGAATCATGGACGCTGGGCGTGAACGCCAACAACCAGGACGGGTTGTTCGGCGGCGGGCAGAGCATGGTGTCGGTGAGCGTCAGCCGCGGGCGGCTGCGCCTGGACGATCCCTACACGAGTTACGTGGACGGCTTCACCGCCCACGCCGCCGGCCGCTTCAGCAAGCTGAGCCTGAACGCCGCGCGGCTGCAGCGGCTTAGCCAGCGCTTCCAGCTTTATGGCCAGTTCAACGCGCAATGGGCCTCGGGCAATCTCGACGGCTCCGAGAAATTCGGCATGGGCGGGCCCTACGGCGTGCGCGGCTACGCGCTCGGCGCGGGCACCGGCGACCAGGGCTGGCAGGCCAGCCTGGAGCTGCGCTACATGCCCTTTGCCGGCTGGCAGTTCAGCGCCTTCGTCGACCGCAGCGAGGTCGACATCAACCGCCATCCCTGGTCCACCGGGAACAACCAGCGCCGGCTGACCGCCGCTGGAGTCGGTGCCGGCTGGACCGGCGACGGGCATCAGGTCAGCGTGGCGCTCGCGTGGCCGGTGGGCCAGCGCGACGAAAGCGGCGGGCCGGTGCGCAGCCCGCGGATCTGGGTGCAGGGGGCGCAGTACTTTTGAGCGGCGGATGTCCGCCGCGCGGCATCGATGTCGTACCCATGCTGCCGGGCAGATGGCAGTGTCTGACAAACAAGGAAGAAGTCATGAACAAGAACTACGCATTGGTCTGGAACCAATCTCAGGGTTGCTGGAACGTCGCCAGCGAAGGAACGCGCCGCCACGGCAAGCCGGGCAGCGCAAAGCGCGCCATCGCGGCGGCCGCCGTGGTGCTCGGGCTGGGGGCGCTGGCCACGGCGCATGCGTTGCCGACCGGGCAGTCGATCGTGTCCGGCAGCGGCGACGTGCAGGTCTACAACGGCGGCAGGAACATGACGGTCAATCAGCAGTCCGACAAGCTGATCGTCAACTGGAACGAATTCAACATCGGCGCGGCCGAGCGCGTCGCCTTCAACCAGCCCGCCAATACCTCGGTGGTGTTGAACCGCGTGGTCACGGCGGCTACCAGCAACATCGATGGCGCGCTGGATGCCAATGGCCGCGTGTTCCTGGTCAATCCCAACGGCATGCTGTTCGGCCGGACCGCCCAGGTCAACGTCGGCGGGCTGGTGGCCTCGGCGCAAGGCATCAGCGACGCCGACTTCCTCAACAGCAATTACCGCTTCGCGGGCAGCACCGGCGCGCAGGTATGGAACTACGGCACGATCAATGCCGCGCCGGGCGGCAGCGTGGCGCTGCTGGGCACGAACGTCAACAACACCGGCACGATCCAGGCCCTGCTGGGCCGCGTGGCGCTGGGCGCCGGCAACGACTTCACCGTCAGCTTCGATGGCAGCGGCCTGCTCAACCTGCAGGTCAACGGCGCCGCGCTGAGCGCGGTGGCGCAGAACGGCGGCGTGCTGCGCGCCAATGGCGGGCAGGTACTGATGACGGCGCAGGCGGCCGGCAGCCTGCAGCAGGCGGTGGTCAACAACACGGGCGTCGTCGAGGCCAAGACCCTGGCCGGCTACGCCGGCAGGATCACGCTGGACGGCGGCGACGCCGGCACCGTGCGCGTGGCCGGCAGCCTCAACGCCAGCGCGCTGTCCGGCCCGGGCAACGGCGGCGTCGTCGAGACCAAGGGCGCCGACGTGCAGGTGCTGGTGGGTACGCAGGTCAGCACCCAGGCCAGCTATGGCCAGACCGGCACCTGGCGCATCGGCACGGCCGAGGCCAGCGTCAGGCAGACGGGCAGCGCAGGCGGCAGCACCGTAACGGCCGACACGCTGGCACGCAGCCTGGGCACCACCAATGTCGAGCTGGTCAGCAACACTGGCAATCTCTCGGTCAACGCGCCTGTGGCCTGGAGCAGCGGCAACAAGCTGGCGCTGACCGCGGCCGGCGACGTCAACATCAACGGCGTCGCGCTGACGGCCAGCGGCGCGGGCTCCGGCATGGAGATCAACTATGGCGCGGGCAATGCCCTGAAGCTGAACAACGGCGCCGTGGTGACGCTGTCCGGCACCGGTGCCTCGTTCAAGTCGAACGGTTACTTCTATGACGTGATCCAGAATTTCTCCCAGTTGCAGAACGTCAACAACAACCTGGGCGGTTATTACGTGGTCGGCACCGATTTTCGCGGTGCCTACATGACCCCGATCGGTTCCAGCCAGGTCTTCTCCGGCATCTTCGAGGGCCTGGGCCATACGCTGAGCGACATCAGGGTGAGCGGCACGGGGCCGTATGTCGGCCTGTTCGGCATCTCGTCCGGCCGCATCAGCAACCTGAACCTGGCTTCGCTTACGGCCGTCGGCCCCTCCGGCTGGCCCGCGGGCGGGATTGCGCTGGTGGGCGGACTGGCGGGCGTGAACTTCGGCCAGATCAACAACGTCAACGTCACCGGCGTGAAGGTGGACGGCAACGTCTACGGCAGCAGCGGCGCCACGACGGGCGGCCTGGTCGGGATGAATTTCGGCACCATCGACACCGCCAAGGTGGCAGGCACCGCGTCGGGCAACGACTACAGCCAGGCCGTCGGCGGTCTGGTCGGCGAGAACTTCGGCCGCGTGATCAACAGCCAGACCAACGTCAGCCTGATGAACCGCATGTCGCACAACCTGTCCGGCAGCGTGGGCGGACTGGTCGGGATCAACAACGGCGACGGCACGGGCGGCAGTGCCGCTGGTTTCATCGCCGACTCCTCGAGCCTGGGCACTATCACCAACTACGCGGGCGGAGCCAATTACGGCGGGCTGGTCGGCTACAACCGTGGCGGCACTATCGCGAGCAGCTTCTTCGCCACTGGCTCCGTCAATGCCACCGGCGGTTATCTCGGTGGCCTGGTCGGCCGCAATGAGGGCGGCTCGATTACCGGCTCCTACGCCAGCGGTAGGGTGACCGGTTCCGGCGCGGCCACGGTGGGTGGCCTGGTGGGCTGGAATCAGGCGGGCAACCTGACCGATGTCCGGGCCAGCGGCGTCGTCGAGAACCGCAGCGGCGTCAGCGTGGGCGGGCTGGTTGGCACGCATGACGGCGGCACCATCCTGAATGCCGAGGCCGCCGGCGAGGTCTACGGCGGCAGCGGCGCCCGCGTGGGCGGGCTGGTTGGCAGCAGCAATGGTGGTGCCATCGTCGGCGCGCTGGCGACTGGCAATGTCTGGTCCGGCAGCAACAGCCACGTCGGTGGCCTGGTCGGCTACAACGCCGGCGACTTGCAGGGGGTGGAAGCCCGCGGCAATGTCTCTAGCGGCAGCAACAGCTACGTCGGCGGGCTGGTCGGCACCAACAACACGAGCCTCGACCCGACCGCCATGGCGATTTCCGGCGTGGCCAGCGGCAGCGTCACAGGCCAAAACTACAGCATGGTAGGCGGCCTGGTCGGCCAGAACAACGGCCGCATCCTCGGCGCCTCGGCCTCGGGCTCGGTCAAGGGCGGCAGTTATGCATCGCTGGGCGGGCTGGTCGGCGTGAACAACGGCGTGGTCGAGTATTCGCAGGCGAGCGGCAAGGTCAACGCCACGGCCTACTACGGCCAGAACGGCGGTGGGCTGGTCGGCGTGAACTATGGCCGGATGAGCTACAACGCCGTCTCCGGTGACGCCGCGCTGGTGCCGCTGGCGGGCCGCAACTTCGGCACCATCGAGTAAGGCGCCGAGGCTGGCTGGCCGCCTGTCCGCCTGGTGCAGGCCGGACGGGCGCGCCGGCCCCTGAAATTGCCTCGCAGTAAGGAGGCCATGGAGAATGGCATGAACAGGAACGAATTGCCGGGCGCCGGGCGCGCCCCGTCACCGCGCGGGCTCGCTGCCGTGCCGCTGCTGGCACTCGGGGTTGCATTGGGCGTGGCCAGCGCGGACGTGCGGGCGGCATGGGTGGACGCCGTGACAACCGGTTGCCTTACGCGGCTCTCCGACGACATGGTGCAGCCATGGACGATCGTCAATCCGCTGACCAGCAGCACGCCGGTCGGCACACCCCTGATGGCGCGGAACTTCAGCTTGCATACCGAATTTGCCTACAAGCCGGCTACAGTGCCCCACACGCTCGTCATTGCCGGGCACTGGTCGGTGGGACCGATCGGATCGGACAGCATTGCGCCGACCAATATCGACGGCATCGGTCTCAAATGGATGACGGTATCGGGGGCTGGCGAGACACCGTTGCCCTTCAGTTCGTATCCGACGGCGTTGGCCGCCGACAAACTTGCGTTGATGATAAATGACGCGGTGGGCTCTGGAAGCTCCGGGCGTCTCTCCGGCTACAGGCAATACCTGGTGCTGACCAAGCCCGCGAATCTGCTGCCGCCGGGTGCGCTCCAGGTGACCAGGATCGCGGATAACCGGGAGGTGAAGCTTTATGCCCGGGATTTCCTGACCGCGGCGGCGCCGGCGCTTGGCACCATCGTCGACCTCAGCCAGGCGACTTCGGGCACCTGCAGTCTGGAGCGTGTCTACGACAGCACGGGCATCGTCAACCTCGGCGGCGGCCCGCCGCCGCCGATTCCGAACAAGTGCGACGTGGTGGCCAACCAGATCATTCCGGTCAACCTGGGTACCTTTTCGGTGAGGGATTTCCCGAGCGCCAACAGCACCTCGACGCCGGTGCCGTTCGCCATCACGCTGAACAATTGCACGGCAAACGCCAAGCCCACGATCAGCTTCCGCGACAAGTCCAACAAGCCGACCACCGACAAGACCATCCTGCAACTCTACGCGCCCGGCGGGCAGAGCCTGGCCGAGGGCTTCGGCATCATCATGACGAACAGGTCGAGCGGTGCGCGCATCGCCTTCGACAATCCGAACGTGGCCACGAAGTACGTGATGACGCGCTCGGGCGATACGGCGACGATTCAACTGCAGGCGCAATACCTCCGCACCGGCACGGTTGCCGAGATGAAGGCCGGGTATGCCGGCGGCTCGGCGGAATTCACGTTTACCTTCCCATGAGGGCGGTGTTGCGGCGCGGCCGCTTATCCCGCCAGCGAGTTCTCCGACGCGGCGAGGTTGCCGTCGGTGGCGTAGCGGATCAGGTCGGCGTCGCGCTTGATGCCGAGCTTGCGCATGGCGCTGGATTTCTGCGAGCTGACCGTCTGCTTGCTGCGATGCAACTGGGCGGCGATCTCGTTGATGGTCTGCCCCGAGCCGAAGCGGCGCACGACCTCGGCTTCGCGCGGGGTCAGCGGGCGCGACTGCGTGGCCGGCTGGTCGTCCTCCAGCATTTCCTTGATGGAGGGCGAGAAATACTTGCCTTCCACATGGGCCGCATGGACCGCGGCGAGCAGGTGGGACATGGCGTCGGACTTGCTCAGGATGCAGTTCACGCCCTGCTGCAGGATGGCCCGGATGACGCCGGGGTTGTCGATCATGGTGAAGATCACCAGCCGCAGCGCCGGGTAGCGGCGCCGCAGGAAAGACACCAGCGCGAGGCCGTCGCCGTACTTGCCGCCGGGCATGACGTAGTCGGTCACGAGCACGTCGCACGGATGCGCGTCCAGCGTGGCGATCAGTTCGGTCGAGTTGCTCACGGTTGCCACCAGCTTGGCGGCATCGATCTTCTGCAGTTCATAACTGATTCCCAGGGCCACCGCCGGATGGTCGTCCGCGACGATCACTCTGATGGAAAATTCTTGCATGTTTTCACTCCTTGACCCCGGCTGCCACGGCGCGGAACGTGGCAATGATGGCGGGTTTGACTTCGGGCGCGAGGGCGGACGCATGATGACCGAGGGAGCAGCCGTCTGACAAATCCTAAATGACTGTACGAGTTTAACGGGAATTTCCCCTAAACCGTTGGCAAGCTCCCTCCGGGGGCGGCGGTCATCCCCGTGCGAAGGTTAAAAGGAGAAACAATCAAGGAAGAGTCCAAGAAATTGTTTCATCGATGGGCGAGACGCGGCTCTGGCGGCGGCTGGCTTAGGAATATTCTTGTTGCTCTCTTGCTGGCCAGGCTGTGCTGCGCAGCCTGGCTGCCGGCCGGCTGCTGCTTTGCGTCCCGGATGGCGCGGCTCGCCGCCGCAGCGGGAGACGCCATCCTCAATTCAATTGCTGTGTTCGGTGTCGGCTGTGGCGTGGCGGTCCAGCGCCACGCGCCATTGCTCGATGAATTCGCGGCGCCGCTGCGGCGAGATCATCAGGAAGTCGTTCATCAGTTCGATGAAGACCTGCTGATTCACCTTGCTCAGGTCGGAGAATTCGAGCAGCACGCGATACACAGTCAAGGGTTGTTGCGTTTTCACGGCAGGTCCTTCCGGCGGAAAGCTGGAGTCTTCACGCATTGCCGGTGTCTCAGTGGTGAGATGGAATGGATGTCCAGCCCGGCATGGCGGCGGCGCATGGCGAGGGCGCGGTTTCCGTGGATGGGCCCTGCGCCGGCAATGGCGGCGCGGGCAGGCCGGTCAGGGGTGGTGGCTTCATAGGGTTCATCGATCGTTCTTGGTATGAGTGGTCCGGCCGCGCGCGCTGCCTGCGCGGGCGATGCCGGCGCAAACGCGCGCGGGCAACGGCGGCGACATGCGTTCCAGGCCTGTCCGGAAGCGGGCCAGAGCGCCTGTCGACGGGGAGGGCTGCCGTGTTGCCAAGGGCAGGCTCAAGCACAGAGTTTCGGTCAATGACGTTTCCCTTTCTATCTGACATGAACGATATTTATGGCGTCCATATAGGGTGAGTATGAAATCGATGGCTATGCGCGCTTTGCGCAAGAACCGATTTCGGACAAGTTCGATGATGGGGCCGGCTGGTTGACCGGGACCGGCAAACGTGCGCCGGCGCAAGTCGGGGAGCCGGGGGAGAAGAGGTCCGCCGTGCGAGGGGGCGGGCACTGGAGGAAAAAGATGCCGGGGCGATGCCGAATCCGTGGGGCCGGGAACGTGGTCCCGGGGCGCCATGTCCGTCCGGCCGGGCGGCCGGAGCAATCGGATTCGTCTTTCAATACGGCGGCAAATGCCCGTGCCGCATGACCATCATTGATAGCTCATGGTGATCGTTGCCCGGCCGTTTGCCGTGCCCGCCCCGACCTCGGCCTCGGTCTGTATGTAGCGTGCGGTCAGGGCAATGTCGAACGGGCCGTTCGCCGCCAGGCCGGCGGGCCACTGGTTCGGATTGGCCGGGTCGCGGGAATCGGCGCCGTACTTGAGCACGGTGCCGTCCTTGCGTATCTGGATGCCCACGCCTTTCGCCGTCGATCCCGGCGACAGCTTGAGCGTATCTCCGCGGTTGGCCAGATCGTTCGCGTCGGTCAGCGTCGCATGGATGTTGGTCTCGGTCCCGGCACTGCCGCCGGCGCAGGATAGCCTGACGTGGAATGGCTGGTCGTCCGAAGCCGAACCGATGCCCTTGAAACGACTGATGTCGACCTTGTCCAGCGACACCGGGATATGGTTGTTTTGCAGTGAGCAGGTGGGCACGAGCGGCCTGATGGGGGCATTGTCGATCAGGTATTCGGCTGCCTTCACCGTGCCGTCATGAATCCATTTTGCCGCAACCACGCCGTTCAGCGTGCCACCCGCGGTGATCGGGCCGACCTTGACGAGCTCGACGACCAACTGCACGGTGTAGCCTTCACTGAGGCCGACGGCCGCGCTTGATTCAGAGTACGGCCACCATCTGGGGTCGAAGGCATAGCGCATCCGCAAGCCGATACCCTTGAGCGGTGTGGACAAGGTGTCGTGGGGTCCCAGGCTTCCCCGGCCGCCGTAATTGACCAGTCGGAGATCGCAGGTCCAACCGGTCGGTCCGCTGTTTTCCGGGATGAAGTCGTGCGTCCCCGAGTAGAGCAGGGTGCCGTCCGCCACGTTCGGATTGAAGGCCGGCGGGTTGAAGTTGCTCAGCCTGTAGCGGAACGGCTTGTGATCCGTTGACGGAATCACATTGCAGTCGGCCATCGCATCGACCGTCGTCAGCGCGGAACTCAGCAACGCCAGCCAGAAGAAGAGTCTTTTCATGATGTCCTTGCCCAGGTTTCGATATGACCAGCCAGGAGGCACGCGCCGCGCACGGCGCGCTCATCGGCGTACCACCGGCGCGCCGGTGGTCACGGTGGCCGCCGCCGTGGCGATGGACGCGCAGCCGGCCTTGATCTGCTGATAGCTGCTGCCCTTGTCCGTCTTCTTGCGCTCCGGCAGCGTGTAGTCGATGCGGCAGGCCGACGCATCGCCGCTGCCCCACGAGACCTTCAGCACGCCCTTGTCCCGGAGCCCGCGCGCGAAGATCTTGCCGGCCTGGCCGACCACGCCGACTTCCTGGCCGGTCTCGTCGCGCACCGACGCCCCGAACGGCAGCGGTGCATTGCCGTCGCGCAGCGCCCGGATCAGCGCCGAGCGCCCCGAAATGGTCTCGAACCTGAGCATCGGCACCGCGCCGGCGCGCGGCGCGACCTGCTGGCTGGTCTCGCGCAGTTCCACGTCGGTGGACAGTCCCTTCGGGTCGAGCGCCACCGTGTTCATGCTGTACGGCGTCAGGTACGGCACCACCGCGTAGCCGCGGCTGTCGATGCGCACGCCGGGCGCGTTGGCCACGCGCGCGCCCGCGGCGGCGGGCGCCTCGACGATCGCGAAGGTGTCGGACAGCGGCTGCGACAGCGTGATGCCGCCGCGGTGCAGGACCGCCGCGCCGCGCACGCCGAGCGAGGCCTGCTGGCGATCGGCGCCGGCGCCCATGCTGCCGCTGAAATCCGCATACGCGCTGCGGTACAGCACGTTGGCGCTGCCGTCGGTGCTGGATTGCCCGGCGCCCGAGCTGTGGTTCACGCTCAGGCCATACGAGAAGTTGCTGTCGGCGCCGGCCGAGCCCGACACGGAGGTCTGTGCCTGCGTGCTGCCGCGGCTGTCGTGCGAGACGCTGCCCGTCACGGTCAGCGGGCGCTGCTTGCCCAGCGGGATCGTGATGTTGGCGTAGTACATCGTGCTCATGCGGCCGTCCACGCTGCGCTGGCGCATGGCCGACACGCCGAAGGCGATGTTCCTGTAGGTGTTGGCGTAGCCGACCGAATAATTGATGTCCGAGCCGCTGCGGTTCCAGTAGTTGGCGGTCGACGCGGTCAGGTTGAGCCGCCCGCCGCGCTCGCCGAGCTGCTGGCCGAGCGTGACCGAGGCGCGGTTGCGCTGGCGCCAGACGCTGTCGATGCTCTGGCCGTTCTCCGCGCGCGTGCGCGCGAGCATGGCCTCGTTGAGGCCGAAGTAGCCGCCCGTGGAGTAGCGGTAGGCGGCGATCGCCACGTCGGTGCGGGTCTGCGGCACCAGCTTGGAATAGCTGATGCGCGTGCTCGTGCCGCTGAAGCGGCCCTGGCCGGGCAGCGAGGTGAGCGCCTGCGTCACGTCCGCGCCGAGCGCGCCGAACGGCGTGTTGAAGGCCCCGCCCAGCATCGCCGAGCCGTAGCCCTGCGCCAGCGTCACGCCGCCGTAGCCGGTCAGCAGGTTGCTGATGCCGCGCTGCCAGGTGGCCTGGGCGAACAGCGGGTTGCGCGAGCTCAACGGGTCGCGCACCGTGCCGGCCACGACGCTGTAGCGGTTGACGCCGGGCCGCAGCGATAGCGGCACGGCGGCATACGGCACCGAGAACGAGCGCACCGAGCCATCCGCCTCGGTCACGGCGACGTTCAGGTCGCCGCCGTAGCCGGTGGCGTAGAGATCGTCGATCTCGAACGCGCCGGGCGCGACCGTGGTCTCGTAGATCGTCATGCCGTTCTGGCGGATCGTCACCCGGGCATTGCTGTTGGCGACGCCGCGCACCGTCGGCGCGTAGCCGCGTAGCGAATCGGGCAGCATGCGGTCGTCGGTGGCGATGCGCACGCCGCGGAAAGCGGTCGAGTCGAACAGTTCGCCGCTGGTGTAGGCTTCGCCGATGGTCAGTTGCGAAGCCAGCTTCGTCAGGTCGCGCTGGGCATAGGTGGCGACGTTCTGGTAGACGCTGCGCCCGTTCGCGTCCCAGTTGTAGGAGCCGTTGTGGCGGAAATGCCAGTTGCCCGCGTTGAAGCCCGCGTTCAGGCCGAGGTAGCCCTGCGTCTGCATGCTGGCGCCGCGGCTCTTGAAACTGTAGACGTTGAGGTTGTAGCCGAGCATGCCGGTCGTCACGCCGGAGTCGAGCAGGTCGGGGCTCACGTAGCCGCGCGCGCTGCGGCTCAGCGAAACCTGCGGCACGCCGATGTCCAGGCGCTGGTCGCCGAAGTCCAGGCTCACGCTGGCGTCGGGCACTACCTCGGCAAGCGGCAGGCACGCGCCCGCGACCGCGAGCCGCGACGCCGTTTCGGGCGACAGCTTGCGGAAATCGATGCCGATGCCTTGCAGCAGCTTGCCGTCGAAGCAGGCCTGCGCGTCGCGGTCGCCGTCGCCGAGGAGCCTGAACGGCACGTCGGCGCGGCTCACGCGGCTGCCGTTGACGTAGATGTCGAGGCTGTAGACGCCGGGCAGCACGACGTTGCCGTGCTCGAAGCGCGACAGATCCACGTGCCGGGCGTTGCCTTTCACCAGGAACCCGCTGTCGAACTCGACCTGCGCGACCTGCCTCGCCGCGGGCGCGCCCGCCTCGGCCAGTGCCTCGGACTGCCACGCGGCCAGGCTCGACAGTACCAGCGCGCACAATGGCTTGAGGCGGAAATGAAAGGCGCCATCGCGGGCGGGGGTCATGACTACTTGCTCCTTGATAAAAGCCGTTGGCATCGGCATGACCGGATGCACGGCCGAGCGGGGCTTGCCAGGGTCCTCCGGGACCTGGCCGCCGCCTGCCGGTGCGGGCTGTTCACGAAAGCCCTGGCTGCACGCGGCGGATACGGACTGGATCTGTCTGGAAAGCGGGAAGCGTCCGCGCGGTCCGGGCGGGACTGGCATGGTTGCCAGCCCCGCCCGCACGCGCCTACTGCGCCAGCCTGACCGCGGACGGTTGCTTGCCCTGCACGGCACCGCCCCAGTCGTTGATGGCGCTGTAGTTGACGGACACGGCCGAGGCCGGCGGCGCCGCAAGGCCTTCGACCGCGAACGTCCGCGAGCCGCCGGGCAGGACGTAGCCCTTGCCGGCGTTGAGGTCCCGGCCGTCGGCCAGGAGCGAGATGCTGCCGAGGTTCACCACATACGGGCTCGGGTTGGTCGCCTTCAGCGCATATCCCTTGCCGCCTTCGCCGCGCACGAGCTCCCATGTGACCTTCGCCGGCGCGTCGTCGGCGCTGCCGGCCAGCGCGGCCGGGCGGAACATCATCTTGATGCGCGTGCGGAAGGCCAGTTGCAGGCGGTTGGTGTTTTCACCGAGCTCCGGCTTTGGCGGCACTTCGAGCACGTTGAGCCAGAACAGCGATTCCTTGTCCTGCGGCAGCGGCTCCTTGCTGTAGATCACGCGCAGCGTCTGGCCCTTGCCGGGCTCGAGCCGGAACATCGCCGGCGTCAGCACGAACGGCACGTCGATCTGGTCGGGCGAGGCGTCGGCGTCGCCCGTGTCGATCCAGCTCTGCACCAGCGCCGGGATTTTGCCGTCGTTGGTGAGCCTGACCGTGACCTCGCGCTCCTGCGCCGGAAAGATGACGCGGGTGCCGGTGATGACCACGCTCGCCTGCGCCGGGGTGGCCAGCCCGCCCGCCACGGTGAAGGCCGCCGCCATGAGAGGCCCGAGAAAAATGGAGGGTTTCATCTTTGCTACCGATTGATTTGCTTACTTGGGCAACACGTTTCCTCAGAAGCCGTCTCGGCATTGCCGAGACGGCTTGAAAGGCCTCGCCTTGCGGCGGCGGGGTCAGGCGCCGGACCGTCTTCCGCGCAACGCCGGCCGGCTGTCGATCACTCGTAGACCAGCGAGTACCGGACACGCGAGTTCGCGGCACCGGACGTGACGGTGCCGGTGCCGGTCGCGAAGTATTCGGCGAAGTAGTTCAGCGTGGCGCCATTGCCAACGATGTTCACGGCCGGCGAGTTCTGGCCGGTCAGCGCGGTGCCCGCGTTGATCACGCCCTGGGTGGCATTCAGCAGGCGGATTTCGACGCCGCTGGCGCCGCCTGCGTCCACGGTCAGGCGGCCGGTGCTGTTGACCGTCGGGCCGGCTTCGAAGCTGGTGGAAACCTTGGTGGCCGAACCCCCCTGGCAGCCGGAGAGCGTGATCGAGAACGGCGTGCGGCCGGCGGTGGCGCCCTGGGTCGACAGCGCGTTGGCCGATACCGGGGGCAGCGGCACCGTCACGTCGGTGGGGCCGTTGCTGCCATTGATCTGGCACGTGGTGGCGACGATGTTGCCGGTGATTTCGATCGTGCCGTCGTAGGCGTTGGCGACCGGGGCGAATGCAGCCGCTGCTGCTGCGGCGGCGATGGCAGAAGCAAGAAGGGTATTTTTCATGACAAGAAATGGGAAAAGTGGAAGATCCGGAACTACCCGTTAAAGCCCCGCTTGGTACAGAGGTAGTACTGCTGCGGTGCTCTGAATGAATTTTCGGATAAGTCAATGTTCCGAACTATCTGACCAGAACGAGATTTTGACTTTAAACGTAGTACAAGTACTAAATATGGGATGGGTTTGTGTTGGGACAGATCGTTGCCTTCGGGGCGGCGATTTCGGCGGAAGTCGGAACCAAGAGAAGGCGCGTACGGCGCCAGGAGACAGGATAGGAGGCCATCCATGCGGTCATGGGAAGGACGGAAATCTCAAAAAAATCCGCCCGGGAGGGGCGGATGTTGGCGGGGGAAAAGGGGAGAGCGATTTCAGCTAGCCATTGCAGAAATTTGGCAAGTCGCATGCGCAATGCGTGTGAATAAAATATTACGCTGCGGGAAGCACTAGAAATATAGGATTTATCCTAGTTATTGAGGGAAATTCCTAACTCAATGATTTCATATTCGTGCCGATAACGAAACAAATGCCGGCGCTGCGTATGCCGGCGCCCTCATGCAAAGGCGTCGCCCGGCAACCGTGCCGCCGCTACGCGCGCTGCCCGGCGGAGAACGAGGCGAGGTCCTCGCGGAAGGCCAGCATCACTTCCCGCTGCAGCAGGGCCTGGTATTCGCGGAACGGCGTGTCGAGGTCGAAAGCGGCCTCGTTGTAGGTGCGCTGGAGGAAGGCCAGCGACTCGGCCAGCGAGCGCGCCTGCTCCGACTGGTGCAGGCGCAGGCGCCAGTCCACCGCTTCGTGGTGGTCGGCCAGCAGGTTCTGCTGCTCGGGACACGCAATCTCGCCGACCTGCCTGGCCTCGTGGAAGGCGGCCAGGTAGGCGCAGATGGCCGACATGCGCCGGTTCGCCTCCGAGGCGGATTCGGCCAGCATGACTGCGGAGGCGGCGAGCTCGTCCGGCCGGCTGCGCGCGCGGCGCCGCTCCGGCGCGGCGTCCAGCAGGGGCCGCACCGCGATCAGCAGTGATGGTGGCAGCACGCGGTTGAATTCCCTGGCCAGCACGGCGTGGACCGAGCGCGTCAGGCGCGCGCAGTGGGCGATGTCGTCGTTGACGTAGAAATCGAGCGCGACGGCCCCTTTTCTTACGTCCGAGATCACCGCGCGCACGGGCACGGCGCCCGCCTCGCGCAACGCGGCCAGGCAGATGCTGGCGCGCGCCAGCCACTCGCCGTTGTGGCGCAGGGCGTCGGCCAGGCTGTCGATGGTCATTTCCTGGTCGGGGCGCAGCGTCACCACCATGCGCAGGTCGGAGATGCTGCCGCGGGTCGCGCGCAGCGGGTCGCCGTGGTTTCCCGGCCCTGCAGATTTGCTTTTCTTCATCTGGCTCCTTGGCGGTCGTTTCGAAAGGCCCGGGGCATGCCGCGCGTGCGCGCGTCCCTGGTGGCCGTCTGGCGTCCGGCGGGACCGCCGCGATGGGGCCGCCCCGCGGCCGTGAAAAGTCGAGGGATGAAGTATGTCGCAGCGGCCTTGCAGCCGGGCTCGGACATTTCCCGAACAGAGGCGGGAGGATTCTGCCGGGCCAGGGCGAAGGTGCCGTGCCGGCATGCGGCGCTTTCCGCCCGCCGCTGCGGCGCAGCGCTGCGCCGTCCGTGCGGACGCGACATGCCGCATGCCATATGGCGATCTTTCCGCAGCGAAAGCAGGGGTTTCCCATACTTGCCTCAGGCGCTTTATCGCAGAATCGGAAGACAAGGATCACGCATTCCGCGTGCTTCCGCGGCAGATAGCGCAAATTTTTCTGAACGGAGACTGCGCAATGACAACGGTGTTGATAGTTGACGATCATCCAGCGATGCGCATGGTCATTCGCACGCGGCTTTCGCAGGTGCTGGGCGTGAGCCGGGTGCTGGAGGCCAACAATGGTCAGTCCGCGCTGGACATCGCGAAGGAGTACCCGGCCGACCTGGTGATTCTCGACCTCGATATTCCCAAGGTGAACGGCCTGGAGGTCATCCCGCGCCTGCGGGCGATGCATCCGCACGTGCGCATCCTGGTGCTGTCCGGCCAGGATTCGCTGACGTTCGCGCCGCGCGCCATGCAGCTCGGCGCCAAGGGGTTCGTCAGCAAGCTGCAGGACGTGGACGAGATCATGCGTTGCGTCGATGCCGTGATGGCCGGCTACACGCTGTTCCCGCCGGAAGTGGGCGACGCCGAGGCCGTGCCGCCCGACCTGCGCGACGACAACGACCGGCTCAAGCAGCTGACCGACAAGGAGATCGTCATCCTGCAACTGCTGGCGCGGGGGCTGTCGAATGCCGCCATCGGCAAGCTGCAGTTCATCAGCAACAAGACCGTGAGCAGCCACAAGATCCACATCATGGCCAAGCTGCGTGTCGCGACGCTGGTGGAGTTGGTAGACTTCGCACGGCGCTGTCATGTGGTGCCGTGACGGTGCCGGAATTTCATCGACGCAGCTTCAAGGACTACGGATCATGCATCGCGCATTGCTAATCGGCGACACGACGGACTGGGCGGAAGACAGCGGCCTCGCCACCCTGATGGAGGGCCTGGGTTTCCAGGCGACCGCGCATGCGCTGTCCTCGCCCGGCCCGCTGGGCGAGGGTTGGCGGCTGGTGGTGGTGCGGCTGCCCGCCGACGGCGCGCTGCCGGCCGGCGTGGCGCCGGACCCGGACGGCGCCGGGCCGACCCTGTGGCTGGCGGTGTCGGCGGGGCCGGCCGACCCGCGCTTCGGCGGCACGCTGGCGGAACCCGTGCGCGAGCACGAACTCGTGCGGCAACTGGTGCGGCATCGGCTCATGCCGATCAGCGCCGAGGAGGAGGCCGCATTCTGGCCGGCCATCGAGACGCTGTCCGATGGCGACCCCGACATGATCGCGGAGCTGGTGAGAAGCCTGGTCGACACCAATCGCGACGACCTCGTGCTGCTGCGCGATGCCTGCGTCGCGTCCCGCTGGGACGAGGCCGCCTCGCTGGCGCATCGCTTCAAGGGCTCGGCGCGCATCCTCGAGTCCCGCGCGGTGGTGTCGCTCTGCGCGCGCCTGGAAGCGGCCGCGCGCCGGCGCGACGCCGACGGCGTGCTGGCCCTGCTGGCGCTCTTCGAGCCGGCCATCGAGCACATGAACGACTGCCTGGCGGAGCGATAGCGGGCGGGGGGGCGGTGCGACAAGGCGCACATGCCGCGCGCCGCCGCTGTGATGGCTGGCGCATGTTGCGCGCATTGCGCGTGCCGGCGCCGATACCGCCGCCGGACCGCCGAAAGCCGCACGCCCCGGTGCATGCCGTGGCATCGCACCGGGGCGTCCGCGGCAACCCGGCCAATCCGTCAGGCCGGGGCCGTGCCGTCAGAAGCGGTGCCGCATGCCGAAGCTGGCGCCGAACTGGTTGTCGCCCGGCGAGACCTGGCCGTTGCCGTTGACGCTGGTGTCCGACATGAAACCGCGCGAGCGGTCGGTCTTGTTCAGCGCGTAGGCCATGTTCAGGTACAGGTCGGTGCGCTTGGACAAGGCGTAGTTGCCCCCGGCGGAGAGCAGCCACGGGTCCGCGCTGGTGCCGCGGTTGTCCTGGTAGTACACCGCGCCGCTGAACGAAACCGCGGGCGTGAGCCGGTAGCTGGCCCCGGCCCAGCCCAGGTGAGCCGTGCCGTTGCCCAGCGCCGAGGTGAAGCCGAGGTGCTGCCAGCGGTAGCCGGCGAAGACCTTGGCCGGGCCGAAGGCATAGCTGGCGGCGATGGTGGCGCGCTGGTCGTGGCGGTTGCGCGAGGCGATGGTGTCGCCGTTCTTCTGGTCGAAGACCGCGCCCGCGGCCAGCGGGCCCACGGCATAGTTCAGGCCGAAGGCATACTCGCGGCCCACCTTCCAGTGGCCGGGGACTTCGCCATTCGTGCCGCCCTGGCCGTCGTAGCCGAAGCTGTAGAGGCCCGACACGGTCAGTCCGCCGGACTGGCCGCGGTACTTGATGGCGTTGTCGGCGCGCGCGCCGAAGTCGCTGTCCATGCCGTAGATGGAATAGCTGCTGACGGCGGCCATCGGGTCGTACTGCAGCGCGAAGTCGTACATCGGTGTCTGCTGGCGGCCCAGCGTGACGGTGCCCTGCGGGGTCTCCAGCCCGACGTAGGCCTGCCGGCCGAACAGGCGGTCGCCGGCCCTGCCGTCGTCGAGGTCGAAGCCGCTTTCCAGCACGAAGATGCCCTTCAGCCCGCTGCCCAGGTCTTCCGCGCCGCGCAGGCCCCAGCGCGAGCCGGTCAGCGCGCTGCCGGACTGCAGGCGGTAGACCTTGTCGCCGTTGCCGTTCTGCCGGTTGACGAACTCCAGGCCGGCATCGGCCACCCCGTACAGCGTGACGGCGCTCTGCGCCCACGCGCCGCTTGCCAGGACCGCGGCCGCCGTCGCAACGATTGTCTTCTTCATTTCCTGATTTCCTCGCTGATTCCCTTGGTTAAGAAACTCTGTCCGGCGCGCGCCCGCGCCGGTTGTCGGCGCCGCTGCGCCAGCTACCCGGGCGCGCCGAGCCCGGCGGGCAGCGCGTATTCCCCGGGCGCCGGCGTCGGCGGCGGCATGCGCGCCGGCACGTCGCCGGGCGCGCCGCGCCCGGCCGGATGCCATCCGGCCGGAGCCGCCTCCTGGACGTCGAGGCGATAGCCCAGGGCGTGGATCGACGCGATGGTGATGCCGTTGGCGGAACGCAGTTCCAGCACCCGGCGCAGGCGCGCGATCAGCGCCGCCAGCGCGCGCGACATGGCGGGCAGCACGTGGCCCCACACCATCGTCTCGATGTGGTTGCGCGGCAGCACCTGCGAAGGCGAGGAGAACAGCAGCCACGCCAGGCCGAATTCCTTGGGCGTCAGGCGGATGTCCTTGCCGCGCAGCGTGGCGCTGTACCGGTCGATGTTCAGCACGTAGTCGCCGAGGTGGATCAGGCGCTGGCGGGAGGGCTGCGCGCTGTGGTGGCGGCGGTAGTGCGACACCATGCGGGCCAGCAGCTCGGCCGGGCGCAACGCGCAGCAGTAGTCGTCGGCGCCCGCCGCGAACGTCTCCATGATCTCGTGGTGGCTGGCGCCGGGCGAGACCACGATCACCGGCGTCTGGAAGGCGAAGGTGCAGCGGATCATCCTGACGACCTCGGTGCCGTTGCCGTCCGGCAGCTCGCCGGCGACCAGGATCATGTCGAAGACGTGGTCGCGCAGGTCGCGGATCAGCGCGGCCCGTTCTTCATAGCAGTGGCAGGGAAATCCGGCGCCTGTCACCAGCTCGGCGACCGGCTGCGAGCTTGCCGGGTTGGCATCCAGTAGTGCGACTTTCATATAAGACAACCTCTGAGTCTGTCGGCCCGCGCGCGGCGTCGCATGCGCGATGACGCCCGGCGGCCGAGGTACAAGGTAGCGTCAATGCCTTCGTACCGAGCCCGGAAATTTCCGTAAACAAGTCGGAATACTTCGGTTTTCTCCCCGCGCCTTGCGCAAGATCAGATCGCGGGCGCCGCCGCCGCCGCAAACGGCGTCCGCGCGGCGCGCCGGCGCGGCTTCGTACCGTGCCGGGAAGCCCGGCCATCGGCGCGGCGGAGGCGCTATCATGCAAAGCCATCGGCCATGCGGCTCCCGGCGCACGGAGCGGGCGGCCACGCGGGAGCGCAACGCGCCGCGGCGACATAGGACAACCGACTCATGGAAAAAACCTGGACCTCGGGCGAGGCCTGGCGGCGGTGGCTGGTTCATCTTGTCTTGCTGGCGTGCTGCGCCGGCCCGGCGTTCGGCGCGGCGGCTGCGGCCGCTGGCGCGGCCGGCCCGGCCGCGGCGCCCGGGCCGGTGCCGGCCGTCATCCGCATCGGCACGGTCAGGCAGGGCCTGCCGCCTTTCCTGTTCGCGCGCGGCGCGCAGCCGAGCGGATACGGCGTCGACCTGCTGCGCGAGGCGCTCGGCAACCCGGCGCTCGAGCTGGTCGAGCACGCCTATCCCGACATCCCGGCGCTGATCGCCGCCACCTGCGCCGGCGAGATCGACCTCCTGATCAGCATGGCGAAGACGGATGCGCGCACGCGCTGCCTGCTCTATTCCGCGCCGTATTTCGAGGGCGACACCGTGGTGGTGGGGCGCACCGCCGACCACGTGGCCGGCGTGCTGTCGCCGGGCTCGAAAGGCGTCCGCTTCGCGGCCGAGCCGGGGTTCTACATGGAAAGCGTGGTGCGCGCGCGGTATCCCGGCGCCACGCTGGTGCCGGTGGGCGACGTCACCGACGGCCTGCGCGCGGTGGTGGCGGGCAAGGCGGACTTCTACTCGGCGGTGCAGCCGGTGGCGGAATACGCGCTGGCCCGCCGCGAGTTCGACGCGCTCTCGGTGGTGAACGCCTATCGCGAACCGGGCAGCGCCGTGCACTTCGCCTTCCCGCCCGCGGCCACCGCGCTGCGCGACCGGGTGGACGAAGGGCTCGCGCGCGTGCCGCGCGAGCGCCGCCTCATGCTGCTGGCGAAATGGATCAACGCGCGCCTGGTGCAGCAGGACGACGCCGACCAGTTCTTCCTCACGCCCGAGGAAAGCGCCTTCCTCAACGCGCTGCCGCCGCTGCGCGTGGGCTTCGACGTGGGCCTGCCGCCCTACAGCTATCTCGACGACAGCGGCCGCCCGAGCGGCATCGCGCTCGATTACCTGAGCTATCTCGGCGAGGCGCTCGGCCTGCGCTTCCAGCGCGTGCCGTCCGGCAACTTCGGCAAGACCGTGGACGCCATGCACGACGGCGCGCTCGACCTGATGGCGGTGGCGGCCCCGAACGACCCCGGCTTGCGGCGGCTGCCGGTCTCGCGGCCCTACGCCGCGTTCCCGGTGGTGATCGTCGGGCGGCAGTCGGCGCCCGCGGTCGGGCATCTGCGGGAACTCGCCGGCCTGCGCGTGGTTGTCACCGCGGCCGGCGGCGCCGGCGGGGTGGTCAGGCGCGGGGTGCCGGGCGCGCTGCTGTCCACCGCGCCCAGCGTGCACGCCGCGCTGCAAAGCGTGGCGGACGGCGACGCCGACGTCTACGTCGACGACCTTGCCTCGGCGGACGTCGAGCTGCAGCGCAGCTTCGCCGGCAAGCTGCGCGTGATCGGCTCGGGCGAGCGCCTGCTGGACATCGGCTTCGCGGTGTCGCCGGCACTGTCGGAGCGGCTGCTGCCGCTGGTCAACCGCGCGCTGTCGGCGCTGCAGGACCAGCGCCGGCTCGACATCCAGAAGCGCTACATGGCGGCCAGCTACGTGCTCGAGCCGTCGTGGCGGCAGATCCTGGAGCGCGCCGGGCTGCCGATCGCGGCGCTGCTGTGCATCGTCGCCGTCCTGCTGCGCTCGCAGTACCTGCTGCGCAAGGAGGCGGCCGGCCGGCGCGCGGTGGAGCGCAAGGTCTCGGTGCAGCAGCGCTTCCAGTCGACGCTGATCGACGCCGTGCCGCTGCCGATCGCGGTCATGGACAAGGACGGGCGCTACCTGGCGATCAACGCGGCCTTCCTGTCGCTGCTGGACGTGACGCGCGAGCGCCTCGTCGGCCGCCTGCAGAACGAGGCCGCGGTGTGGGGCGCCGACATCAGCGCCACGCTGGACCAGGCGATCCGCGACGCCATGCAAGCCGGCGAGATGCACCATATCGCGCTCGATTTCCAGGCCGCGTCCGGGCACGCGCGGCACTTCCTGTGCTGGCTGCAGCCGTTCGCCCCGAACGAGTCCGAGGCGGGCGGCGTCATCTTCTCGGCGGTGGAGGTCTCGGAGATCCGCCGCGCCGAGCTCAAGGCGCGCGAGGCCGAGGCGCGGCTGACCGACGTCACGCGCCATCTGCCGGCCACGGTGTTCCAGATGCGCCAGGCGCGCGACGGGCATTTCGCCTTCGTCTGGGTCAGCGGCAACACGCAGGAACTGTTCGGGCTCGATGCCGAGGACATGATGGCCGACAGCGCGCGCGTGCGCGCCTGCGTCCATCCGGACGACGCCGAGCCGCTGCGCGCGGCGGTCACGCGCGCCGGCGCGGCGCTGCAGGCGGTCAACCACGAGGTCCGCCTGCGCGGCCGCGGCGGCTTCCAGTGGGCCCGGCTGCACGCCGTGCCGCGCCGCGAGGACGACGGCACCACGCTGTGGAACGGCTACTGGACCGACACCACCGAGGAGCACGAGCGCGCCGCCGCGCTGGCGAGCGCGCGCGACATCGCCGAGGCCGCCTCGCGCGCCAAGGACAATTTCCTGGCCATGATGAGCCACGAGATCCGCACGCCCATGAGCGGCGTGCTCGGACTGGTCGAGCTGCTCGGCCATACCGAGCTGAGCCGCGAGCAGGCCTCCACGGTCGGCATGATCGAGGACTCCGCCGGCGCGCTGCTGCAGATCCTCGACGACATCCTCGACTACTCCAAGATCGAGGCCGGCCGCATCGACATCGAATGGCTGCCGCTGGACCTGCGCGAGCTGTGCGACAACGCCCTCGGCCTGCTCGCCACGCGCGCGCACGACAAGGGCCTGCTGATGCGGCTGGACGTCAGCGACGACGTGGCGGCGGTGGTGCTGGGCGACAGCGTGCGCCTGCGCCAGATCCTCTTCAACCTGCTCAGCAACGCCATCAAGTTCACCGAGCACGGCACCGTCACGCTTGCCGTGGAGGCGGCCGGCGAGCGTGACGGCAGGCAGACCGTGGTGTTCCGCATCAGCGACACCGGCGTCGGCATCGAGCTGGACAAGCAGGCGCGGCTGTTCGAGCCCTTCATGCAGGCGGACTCGTCGACCACGCGGCGTTTCGGCGGCACCGGCCTGGGCCTGTCGATCTGCCGCCGGCTGTTGGTGCTGATGCACGGCGAGATCACGCTGGCCAGCGCGCCGGGCGCGGGCACGCAGGCCGAAGTCCGGCTCGCGCTGCCGGTCAGGGACATGGCCTATACGGTCCGCCCGCTGGCCGGGCGCCGCGCCGCGATCCGCGTGGCCGATGCGCAGGTCTCGCGCGGCATCGCGCACCTGCTGCGCGCCGCCGGCGCGCAGACCGTGGAGCAGCGGCAGCCGGCGCCCGTGGATGGCGCCGGCGAGCCGGGCTTCGACCTGCTGTTCCTGGACGACGGCACGGAGGCGCCCGCGTCCGGCGCCATCCGCATCACCGACAAGCCCAAGCTGGCCGGCTACCGGCTCACGCGCTCGGACGTGCGCCTGAGCGCCAATCCGCTGACGTGGCGCGCGTTGCGCGCGGCCTCGCTGGCCGCCGTCGGCAGCCAGGCGGCGCGCGGCGCGGAGCCCGCCGCCGCGCCGGCGCAGGTGCCCGCGGTGTCGCGCGAGCTGGCGCTGGCGCAGGGGCGGCTGATCCTGATCGCCGAGGACCATCCCACCAACCGCATCCTGCTGCAGCGCCAGCTCAAGGTGCTCGGCTACGCCAGCGACGCGGTCGGCGACGGCGGCGAGGCGCTGGCCGCGCTCGGCAGGACCAGCTACGCCCTGCTGATCACCGACTGCCACATGCCGGTCATGAACGGCTACGAACTGGCGGGGCGGGTGCGCGCGCAGGAGGCGGCCGAAGCGGGCGACGACGCGGAGGGGCGGCGCCACCTGCCCATCGTCGCCATCACCGCCAGCACCGAGGCGGAGGAAATGCAGCGCTGCCTGGACGCCGGCATGGACGAATGCCTGTTCAAGCCCGCGCAACTGCATGTCCTGCGCGCCTGCCTGGAGCGCTGGATCATGCCGGCGCGCTTCTCGGGCGCGGTGGCCGAATAGGGAGGGACGGGCAGGGCGGCGGGGCAGGCAAGGACGGCGGCGAGATGATGGCGATGACGCGCGCGCGTCGCCTCAGTGCAGCGCGAGCGCGCGCCGGATCGCCTGCTTCAGCTCCTGCATCGAGGCCGGCTTGCCGAGGAAGATGTCGATGCCGGCGGCGCGGCTGCGGTGTTCCTCCTCGGCCAGCGTGGACGCGGACACCGCGATGATCGGCGTGTGCCTGCCGCCTTCGGTGGCGCGCACCTGCCGGGCGAGGTCGAAGCCGTCCATGCCGGGCATGTAGAGGTCGGTGATGAGCAGGTCCGCCGGCTCGGCGTGCAGCGCCTTCCAGGCGCCTTCGCCGTCGTCGCAGATCACCACGTTGTCGTAGCCGAGCTGCCGCAACTGGATCTTGAGCAGCAACTGGTTGACGCGATGGTCCTCGGCCACCACGATGCGCGCGGTCTTCTTGTCCGACGGCGCCGGCCCGTTGTCCGGTGGCGCCGCGGCGACCGCGTTGCCGCCCTTGCCGCGCAGCAGCGCTTCCTGGCACGCGGCGACGAAGGCGCTCCACGCGATGGGGTTGTCGTGCAGCACCACCGGGCCGCCGTCCGGCGCGTCGGCCGGCTGGCTGCCCTGGTGGGCCAGCAGGATGTCGCCGGCGCGCGCGCGGGCGCCGCGGGCGGCCACGATGCGCAGCGGCGCGTCGTGGCCATCCGGCTTGCCGTGCGCGCCCGCCTCGCCCGTCAGCAGCGGCCGCATGCCGGCCGCGCTGGCATAGTGCTTGAGCGCCATCACCGCGGCCGCGTCGCTCACGTCGATGGCGATGTCGCGGCCGGCCAGTTGCGGGAACGCATGGCGCCCGCAATCGACCTTCAGGGCGAGCCGCAACGTCACCGAGGTGCCGTTGCCCTCGTTGCTGCTGATCTCGAGCTGGCCGCCCATCAGTTCGGCCAGTTGCCGGCAGATCGTCAGCCCGAGGCCGGTGCCGCTGAAGCGCCGCGTGGAATGGCCGTCGATCTGCTCGAACGGCTCGAACAGCCGGCGCAGCGACTCGGCCGGAATGCCGATGCCGGTGTCGCTCACGGTGATCTCGATGGTCTCGTGCGCGCCGGCGCTCTCCACCAGCGTGGCGCTCACGCTGATGCTGCCCTGCATGGTGAACTTGATGGCGTTGGAGATCAGGTTGAGCAGGATCTGGCGGATGCGCGCGGTGTCCGCGAGGTAGCGCGCCGCGATGCCGGAGTCGATGCAGATGTTCATCCGCAGGCCCTTCTCGTAGGCATTGCCGGACAGCAGGAACACCGCGCCTTCGACCAGTTCGCGCATGTCGGTCTCGGCCTCGACGATCTTCATCTTGCCGGCGCCGATCTTGGCGTAGTCGAGGATGTCGTTGAGGATCTGCAGCAGCGCCTCGCCCGAGCTGTTGGCCACCTGCGCGAGGTGGCGCTGGTGCTCGTCCAGCCCGGTGTCGATCAGCATCTCCAGCAGGCCCAGCATGCCATGCATCGGCGTGCGGATCTCGTGGCTCATCATGGCCAGGAAGCTGTCCTTGGCGTGCAGCGCGGCCTCGGCGGCATCCCTCGCCTGCATCAGCGCCTCGGCCTGCGCGCGCTCCTGCGCGGCGGCTTCCTGCAACTGCCGGATCAGCAGGTCGCGGTCGGCCTCCAGCTCGTCCTTGGCGATGGCCGCGCGCCGCAGCACCTGCACCGAATGCAGCAGCGCGCCGATCTGGGTGCTGCGCCGCGCCGACGGCAGCGACACCTTGTAGTCGCCGCCGGCGATGCGCCGGATGGCGTCGGTCGCGCCCGACAGCGGGCGGATCACGCGGTACGCGAACAGCACGATGATGACGGCCAGCGCCAGCAGCGCGATGCCGATGACGCCGCACAGCACGCGCAGCCGGCTGCCGGCGATGGCATCCTGCGCCTGGATGATGTGCTCGGCCGAGGCGAGCTCGGCATTGCGCACGCGGATGATGGCGCTCATGGTGGGCACGTAGCGCTCGGCGAAATCCGCGGTGGTCGGGTAGCGCAGGTCGTGCGGCGGCAGCGTGGCGATCTCGTTGAGATAGGCCAGGCCGTCGGTGAAATAGCTCGAGCCCATTTCATGCATGGCCAGCAGCGATTCGCGGCGCGCGGCCTTGTCGTCGCGCGTGCGCATCATCACCAGCTCGCCCAGCGCGCGGATCCTGCCGGTCTCCGTCCACAGCGCGCGCTGCTCGTCGACCGACAGCGCCCGGCGCGCGGTGAGCGCCGGGGTGAACACGGAGCCGGCGCGGCCGGCCTGCTCGCGCAGCTCGGCGGTCAGGCGCGCGATGCCGGCATGCTCGGCGGTCAGCGGCTCGGCGCGGATCAGGTCGAACATGACCTCGTCGGAGATCTGCATGATGTCGGTGGTGGCCGTAAACATGGTGCTCAGCACCGTGCACAGCCGGTCGGTGGAGCGCCCCGGGCGCGGCAGTTGCACCAGCCGGTCGACGTGCGCGCGCGCGGCGCGCAGTTGCGCGTGCGTCTGCCGCATCTGCCTGGCGCTGGCCGAGCAATGGTCGCACTGAGAAGCCTCGAGGCCCGCGATGGCTGCCATCATGGCGCTGTCCGTCTCGGCGCGCGCGCGTTCGAGGTCGTGCAGCTTGTTCTCCGGCGCGGGCGTGTCGCTGCCCAGCACGGCGTTGGACGGGCCGCGCTCCGCCGAGGCCTTCTCGGCCGCGACCAGCACCGCGCGGAACAGGTTCAGCATCGGCCCGGTCTCCTGCGCATCGTTGTAGGTCCGCCATTCCAGCAGCAGCAGGTAGCCCGCCAGACCCAGCGTGGTCACGAAGATGAAGGCGGCAACCAGCCGGAAGCGTCGGTCAATGCGCATGTGCTGTTTCAGGTGCGGTTATGTACTTGTGCTGACGGCGCCTCGTGAGCACATGTCATTGCCGATGGCGTGGCCGGGGCAGTGCAATGTGCCGGCCACGTCCGCCGGGCCGTCCGTGGCGCGACGGCGGCCTGGAGTGGGAGGCCGGCTCGTGCGTTCGCCGGCGAAAGACGGCGGACAGGCACGCCGGAAGCCCACGCAATGCCTGTCGGCTGCGCGGCGCGGTCAAGGACGGGTGGCTTGTCATGTGGGGTCGCCAGAACGGCGCGCGAGCGGGTCCGGGCGGAACATGCCGATAACACGCAGGACTTTATCCCGCCATTTCCGACATGATTTTGGGAAATTTCCCAATGTAGGAGGGGAAAATTCCCAATCACATTGCTGTGCTGTAGGAATCTCCCGAGATGCTCGCGCAGCGGCGCGGCATGTCGGCCAATCGCAATGCGAAGGCCCTGTTTGCCGCCTGTGCGCGCGGCGAGGGACGTTCCGCCAACGGGCAGGCAGCTCGCGCATTCCGGCGCGGCGCGCGCCGCGCCGATGCCATTCGGAATGGCCTGCGCCGGAGCGGGGAGGGCGGGGCCGCGCGCCGGCCAGCTGCGCCGGCCGCGCGTCAATGCATGCGCCGCGGGCGGGTGTGGCGAAGCGGGTGCGCGGCGGGCCGCAGGCGGGCGTTCACGCGCCGGCCCGGGATGGCGGCCGGATTCAGGCCGCCGGCGCGGCCGGAGAGGACAAGCGCATGGCGCGCCGGCCCGAAGGATAGCAAGGATGCGGGAGACGCATCACGGCGCTTGCGCGCCGGCAAGCGCCACGGCGCGCGACGCGGCGGTGGTGTCCGCGTGGCCGGATGGCGGCACGGCCACGCGGCTCGCCAGCTCCACGAAGCTGGCCACGCTCGCCGTGCGCAGCGGATGGTAGGCGACCTGGTGGCGCTCGCACACGCGCTTGATCATGTTCATCGAATCGTGGTCGATGCAGTCCACCGGGAAGACCACCATGTCGGCGCGCGCCACCGTCGCGGCCAGCAGGCCCTTGCGGTCCTCGATGCCGCCGTCGTGCAGCACCAGGTGGCCGCCGGTCGATTCGACCAGCGCCTTGAGCGCGTTGTTGGAGCCGGGGCGGCCGCCCACGTACACGATGCGCTTGCCCTCCAGGTGGCGCAGCCCCGGATGGCGCCCGCGCGGCTCGCCGTCCTGGCCGCCGGCCGCGAGCACGGCCTGCTCCAGCGCGCGCGTCTCGGCGTGGCTGGCGGCCAGTTGCGCCAGCGCGTCGTCGCGCTGCGCGCGCAGCGCCTGCGCCGCTTCCTGCTCCCGCAGCGCATGCTGCTCCGCGGCCTCGCGGCGGCTCGCGTGCAGCGCGGCGGCCCGCTCGTGCTCGGCCAGCGCGTCGCGCAGCGCGCGCAGCTCCGCCTGCGCCGGCGTGCCCTCGGCGCAGGCGCGCGCGCTGGCGTGGGCGAGCCGCTCGCCCAGCGCCGCGAGCTCGCGCGCCTGCGCGTCATGCCGCGCGCTCATTTCCTGCAGGCGTTCCTGTTGCCGCTCGAGCTTGGCGCGCAGCGCGGCGTTGTCTTCCTCCAGCGCCATCAGCCGCCGGATGTCGGCGCGGTTGGCGGCGCCCACCAGGTGCGACAGCATGTGCACCTCGCCGAAGGCGGCCTGGCGCACCGGGCTGCTCGCTTCCGGATGGGTCATCACGGCCCAGTAGGCCGGCGGAATGTCGCCGCTGGCCACCGCTTCCTGCCAGAGCTTGAGCACGGCGTCGGCGTCGCGCGCCGCGTTGAAGTGGCGCAGGGCCTGCGCATAGCGCTCGTCGAGCGCTTTCTGCAGGGCCTTGCAGCCGTCGCCGCCCGCGCCGGCGAGCTTGACCGCCTCGTGGTGGATTTCCAGGTCGGTGGCGCGCTGCCGGTCCAGCGCCACGAAGCGCGGCACCAGCTTGCGCAGCTCGCCGGTGGTCATGCACGTGCCGATGATCGAGCAGTGCAGGTGCGAGTCCAGCTCGGCCAGGCGCGCGCGGCGCCGCGCGGGGCGTGCCTGCGGCGCCGCCGGCGCGCAGCAGGCCAGGGGCGCCGGCTGGTTGCCGAGCGCCGTCTCGATGCCGTTGGCGCGGGCCAGGCGAAACGGTGGAGCGTGCATGCGATACCTCGCGTGGAAAAGGGCAGGCCCGGCACCGCGCCGCGTGGCAGCCAGGCGCGGGGTCCCGCCGTCTCGGCGAAATATACCATTGAATATAACGGATGTGCGGAGCCGCGCCGGACCGGCGGAAGCCGCGCGCAAAGGCGGTAATATCTGCTGGCTGGGTGCCCGGCTCACCGCCGGCGCGCGCGCCGGCGTCCTTGCGGCCAGAGCGATGGCCGCCGAAACGACCAATCGATCAATCGACCAATCGAGGGGAAGATGAATATCAGCGCAAGAAACAAGCTCGACGGCAAGGTAAGCGCCATCCGCCAGGGCGCGGTCAACGACGAGATCGACCTGGAGATTGCCGGCGGCGTGCGCATCGTCGCCAGCATCACCGGCGAGAGCACCAGGCGGCTGGGGCTGGCCGTGGGCAAGGACGCCACCGCCCTGATCAAGGCCTCGTCGGTGATCGTCGGCGTGCCCGATCCGGGCACGCTGCTGTCGGCCCGCAACCAGCTCGTGGGCACGGTGTCGGGCATCAAGACCGGCGCCGTCAATTCGGAGGTCGCCATCGGCCTGCCGCAAGGCGGCGAGATCGTGGCCATCATCACCAACGAGAGCGTCGGCGGCCTCGGCCTGAAGCAGGGCGGCGCGGCCGTCGCCATCTTCAAGGCCTCCAGCGTGCTGCTGGCCGTGCGCGCCTGAGCCCGGCGCGGGCTCAGCGGGCGGGCGGCGCCGCGAACACCTCCAGGCTGACCAGCCTGGAGACGTGGCGGCCGGGCTTGCCGTCGCCCGGAATCACCAGCCGGGCAAAGCCGCCGGCGCCCAGCGGCGCGCCGTCCATCTCGTAGGCGATCAGGTCCGGCTGGTTGCCGAAGCCGGGCGCGATCTCGCCCAGCGCCACCAGCGCCTTGTAGCCGTCGCTGCCGGTGGCCACCACGTACATCGCCAGCATGCTGTTCTTCGCCGCGCCGGGCGCCAGGCCGGCCCGGGCATCGAGCAGGTCCCACAGGCTCGCGCCGGTATAGGTGTGGGCGCCGACCGTGCGCGTCACCGCCGGCAGTGCCTTGAGCGCGGCGAGGTCGAAGCTGCCGGGCTGCCTGACCGCCCCGCTCACCGCGATCCGGGTCGAGGGGGCGCCGCCCGCCGCGGCCACCGTGGAGCCGGACGCGCGCACTTCCAGCCGCCGCAGGCCGGCCACGTAGCGCCCGCCCTCGCCGTCGCCGGGCGCGGTCACGCGCAGCGGGCCGCCGGCGGCCAGCGGCGCCGCCGCGCCGTCCACGGCCTCGCCATAGGCCACCAGGCTGGCGCGGTTGCCGAAGTCCGGCTTCAGTTCCGCGAGGGAAAAGACCACCCGGTAGCCGTCCGCGCCGGTGGCCAGCACATAGCGCGCCAGCGCGTCGTTCCTGGCTGCCGGGTCCGCCTGGATGCCCATGCCGTCGAGCAGGTTCCACAGCGGCGTGCCCACGTAGGTATGGGTCTGCGTGCCGCGGCTGCTGGCGAAGCTGACGGTCTGGGTGACGGCGGGCAGCGCGCGGAGTCGGGGCAGCGTGAGCGTTGCCGGGCGGTCGAGCGCGCCGGCCACCTGCAACTGGCCATCGGCCGGGGCCGGTGGCGCCACCGCGCCGCCGGAGATGTTGGGGCCGCCGCATGCCGACAGCAGCAGCGGCACGAGGGCGGCGCACAACAATGCGGACAGCGGACCGTTCGGCTTGCGCATCTGGATTCCTCCCGTGGTTCCGCGGGCGCGCCGCGTGGCGGCGTTCCCGGCTGCCGGCGCGGCGCTCGCGGGGGCGCGGCCGGCGTTATGTCGACTCTAACATAGCGCCCGGCGCACATATCGGGACGGCGGCGGGCGCGTTCCGGGTGCGCATCGATACCGCCGCGGGGCCGCGCCGAGTTACCATCGCGTCATGGTCAAACTAGCCCGCTCCCGTACCACCGTCAGCCCGGACGCACCGCAGGCGCTCCTGCGCATGCGCATCATGCTCGGCGATACCATCGCCATCGGCCCCGGCAAGATCGCCCTGCTCGAAGCCATCCGCGCCTGCGGCTCCATCTCGGCCGCGGCCAAGCGCCTCGACATGTCCTACAAGCGGGCGTGGGACCTGCTCAACGAGATCAACCGCTCGCTGGCCCAGCCGGCGGTCGATTCCGAGCACGGCGGCTCGCAGGGCGGCGGCACGGTGCTCACGCCCGTCGGCGAGGAAGTGATCCGCCTCTACCGCGCCGCCGAGGCGCGCGCCGCCAAGGCCTGCGCGGGCGAGATCGACGGGCTGATCCGCCTGCTGGCCCGCCCCGGGCCCACGCCCTGAAACCGCCGCGGAAATGCCGGCCGCAGGCCGGCCGCGCACCCGGTTCCGCCTGGAAATAGTCCGCCCCCTTTGTGATGCGCATGAGACGCGCGTCATGGGAGTGTCATGCTCCGGCAGGAGGATGGCGCTTCATCTTTGCGCAAGGGGGAGCGGAACATGAGCAACACGATCGAAACGGCGCCCATCGCCGATGCGGGGCGCATGCGCCCCAACCTGGACCACCGGCCCGGCAAGCTCACCGGCCTGGCCTTCCTGCTGCTGGTCGCCGCGGGCGTGGCCTACACCGGCATGAGCCTGGTCCACGACCTGTCCTCGGCGGCGTCGATGCCGACCACGTGGCTGCCCTTCCTGCTGCTCGGCGTTGCCCTGCTGATCGCGCTGGGTTTCGAGTTCGTCAACGGCTTTCACGATACCGCCAACGCCGTGGCCACGGTGATCTACACCAACTCGCTGCCGCCGCAGTTCGCGGTGATGTGGTCGGGCGTGTTCAACTTCCTTGGCGTGCTGGTGTCGAGCGGCGCGGTGGCGTTCGGCGTGATCTCGCTGCTGCCGGTGGAGCTGATCCTGCAGGTGGGTTCCGCGGCCGGCTTCGCGATGGTGTTCGCGCTGCTGATCGCCGCCATCATCTGGAACCTCGGCACGTGGTGGCTCGGGCTGCCGGCGTCGTCGTCGCACACGCTGATCGGCTCGATCATCGGCGTGGGCGTGGCCAATGCGCTGATGCACGGACGCGACGGCACCAGCGGCGTGGACTGGCCGCAGGCGATCAAGGTCGGCTACTCGCTACTGCTCTCGCCGCTGGTCGGCTTCGGCTGCGCGGCCATCCTGCTGTTGCTGCTGCGCGCGCTGGTCCGGCGCCCCGAGCTGTATGCCGAGCCGGTCGCCAACAAGGCGCCGCCGCTGTGGATCCGCGGCCTGCTGGTGCTCACCTGCACCGGCGTGTCGTTCGCGCACGGCTCCAACGACGGGCAGAAGGGCATGGGCCTCATCATGCTGATCCTGGTCGGCACCGTGCCGCTGTCGTATGCGCTCAACCGCGCCATGCCGGTCGAGGAGACGACCCGTTTCGCCGCCGTGGCCCAGGTCACCAGCGAAGCCCTGCGGCACAGCGTGCCCGCGCCGGCGGCGGCGCCGTCCGATCCGCGCGGCGTGCTGTCGACCTACCTGCGCACCCACGAGTTCAACGCCGGCGTGGTGCCGGCGCTGGCCGTCGTCGCCGGCGGGATCGGCGACCAGGTGCGCGCGCACGACAGCCTGGCGGGCGTGCCGGCCGCCGCGGTGGCCAACGTGCGCAACGAGATGTATCTCGCCTCCGAGGCCATCCGCCTGCTGGAGAAGGAAAGCACCGTCAAGTTCGACGCCACCACCAGGGAAAACCTGGCCGCGTTCAAGCAGGAGATCGACGCCGCGACCAAGTTCATCCCGCTGTGGGTCAAGGTGGCCGTCGCCATCGCGCTCGGCCTCGGCACGATGGTCGGCTGGAAACGCATCGTCGTCACCGTGGGCGAGAAGATCGGCAAGACTCACCTGACCTACGCGCAGGGCGCGTCCGCCGAACTGGTGGCGATGGCCACCATCGGCGCGGCCGATGCCTTCGGCCTGCCGGTATCCACCACCCACGTGCTGTCGTCGGGCGTGGCCGGCACGATGGCGGCCAACCGCTCGGGCCTGCAGATGTCCACCATCCGCAACCTGATGATGGCCTGGGTGCTGACGCTGCCGGCGGCGATCCTGCTGTCGGGCTGCCTGTTCTGGCTGTTCTCGAAACTGTTCTGAACGGACAAGGGGCCGGGCACCGGTATTGTCCGGTGCCCGGCCCCTGCCTTCACCGCCGCCATGCGCGGCGGCGGCGCCCGTGGCGTGCCCGCGGGTGCCCGTGCGTCAGGTTCAGGCAGCCTGCTTGACCGCCGCCAGCGCGCGCCGGCCGACGGCCAGTTGCCGCGCGACTTCCGCCACGCGCGCGCCCAGGTGTTCGGCGGTGCGCAGGTCGGCCAGCGGCGGCACTACGTCCGCGCTCTCGTCCGCGTTCGACTGCGCCGCGGCGCCGAGGAAGAAGCCGTGGCGGTTCAGCGTGTCCTCGGTCGACTTGGAGTTGTTGTGGCCCGGGGGCAGGCCCAGGTTGACCCAGTGCATGCCGTGCTGCGCGGCGAAGATGGACAACTGCTGCAGCGTGGCCAGCTTGTCGCCCGAGCGCGAGGCCGAGTTGGTGAAGCCCGCCGACACCTTGTTGGCCCACTTGCCGCCCTTGGCGAAGACGTTGCGCGAGGTGGCGTCCATGAAGCCCTTGAACTGCGCCGACGCGCTGCCCATGTAGGTCGGGGCGCCGAAGATGATGCCGTCCACGTTTTCCAGCGTGTCCCAGTGCTGGTCGATGTCGTCGATGCTGATCAGCAGGCTTTCCACGCCGTCCACGCCGGCGGCGCCGCGGGCGACGGCCTGGGCTTGCCTGGCGGTGTGGCCGTAGCCGCTGTGGTAGACGATGGCGATCTTGGTGGCGATGGCGCTCATGGCGATGTCCTCGATGATTGCGAAATTTTGAACTGCGGGATCTGGCTTCGGCTGGCTGTGTTGCCCGCCGGTGAAAGCAAGTTTAGGCAGGTGGCGCGGGCGTGCGTGACGGAAATATCAACAAGTCATTGAGGTAATTTGAATGTGGCCGCCTGTGCGGCCTGGCGTACCCGTGCCGTCCCTCTATTTTTACCCGGGTAATATTGACGATCCAATTTCACCCGGGTAATATTGGCGCCATCGTCCATCTTCCGCGGCAACGCCAGTCCGTCATGAGTGAGAACCAGCCAGTCCAGTACACCGCCTTCGAAGGCAGCCGGCGCATCGCCGCGGGCCCGCTCGCGCAAGTGGCGCGGCAGGTCAGGCAACGTTTCGCGGACCAGCCGGTCGCCGGCGTGCTGATCTTTTGCGACGACGACTGCCAGCAGGCGGAAGTCGATTTCCGCGGCGGCGCCGACGAGGTGGCCGCGCGCATCGCCGCCGCGGAGCAGGCCGCGTCCGCCGCCGCCACCGTCGTTACCGCCGTCGCGCCGGCGGACGAAGCCGGCGCGACGCGCGGCCCCGGCCGTCCCCGGCTGGGCGTGGTGGCGCGCGAGGTCACGCTGCTGCCGCGCCATTGGGAATGGCTCGGCGCGCAGCCGGGTGGGGCCTCGGTGGTGCTGCGCAGGCTGGTGGACGAGGCGCGCCGCGCCGGCGCGGGCAAGGACCGCATCCGCCACGCCCAGGAGGCCGGCTATCGCTTCATGGCCGCGGCCGCCGGCGGCGAGGCCAATTTCGAGGAAGTGGCGCGCGCCCTGTTCGCGGGAGACCGCGCGCGCTTCGACCAGCTGCTCGCGCCGTGGCCGGCCGACCTGCGCGGCTATCTCGCGCAGCGTGCCGAGGCCGCCTTCGCCGGGGAGTGAGGCAGCCGCGGCCGGCCGCGCCCTTGTCCAATCCGCATGGCCGCTGCAGAATACGGCCACAACGAAAAACGCAGAACCAGACCAGACGGGCGGGTATCGGGACATGGGTATCAAAGGGGTATTGCTGGCGGCCGGCACGGCTGCATGGCTGGTGTCGGGCTGCGCCTCGGGGCCGTCTTTCCAGGACGTGCAACAGGCCATGCCGCCCCTGCGCGCGGGCGAAGGCCGGATCTTCTTCCTGCGCTCCGCGTCGATGATGGGGGCCGCCATCCAGCCGGAGTTGCGCATCGACGAAGAGGTCGTGGGGCGCAGCCGTCCCGGCGGCTTCTTCTTCGTCGACCGCAAGCCCGGCAGCTTCGTCGCTTCGGCCACGACCGAGGTCGAAACCACATTGTCTTTCCGGCTGGCCGCGGGCGAGACCAAATATCTGCGCACCTCGATCGACTTTGGCCTGTTCGCCGGCCACGTGGTGCTGCGGGAGGAATATCCCGACGGCGCGCGCGCGGAACTGGCCAGCCTGGCTTACACGGGCGATCTGCCTGTGTCGATGTCAGCCACCGGCTCCGCGCCGGCCGGCACGGCCGGGGCCGGCGTTGCCGCTGCGGTTCCCGCTGCGCCTGTTCCGGTGCCTGTCTCTGTGCCTGTCTCGGTGCCTATTCCGGCGCCTGTCCGCGCGCCTGTCCCGGCGCCGGTCGCCGCCGCTGTCGTTCCCGCGCGCTCGGCGCCCTCCGCGCCGGCGGACGCCGGCACGGTGCGCATGGACGACCTGCGCTACCTGATGCCGGCCCGATGAGGCGGCGCTTCGCTTCTCCCATCCAGGGACCACGGTTTTCTCTTTCCCCGCCCATGACCATCACGACCCGCACCCCGCGCCGCGCCGCGCTGTCCCTCGCGCCCGCGGCGCTCCTGCTTGCCGCCGCCAGCGCCCACGCGCTCGACAGCGCGCAACTGCTCGTCAGGCTCGCCCCCAGCGTCTACGGGGTGCGCACCACGGGCCAGAACAACGCGCCGCTGTCCTCGGGCTCGGCCGTGGTGATCGGGGCCGGGCAACTCGTCACGTCCTGCCACGTGCTGGCCGGCGCGCGCGGCATCGCCGTGCGCCGCGACAACGTGAGCTATGACGCCACGCTGGAAGCGCCCGACGTTGAGCGCGACCTGTGCCTGCTGCGCGTGGCCAATTTCAGCGCGCCGGCGGTGGCCGTCTCCACGGCGGCGGCGCCGTCCTTTGGCCAGAAGGTGGTGGCGGCCGCGAGCCCGGACGCCGCGGGCGTCGCGCTGCAGGAAGGCAGCGTGGCGGGCCTGCATGCCGGCGCGGACGGCAAGCTGGACCGCATCGAGGTCACGGCGCAGATGCCGGCCTCGTCCGGCGGCGGCGTGTTCGACGACAGCGGCCGGCTGGTGGGCGTGATCGCGGGGCGCGCCGATGCGGGCGACAAGCTGCTCAAGGCCGTGCCCGCGGGCTGGATCGCGGCGGCCAGGGAGCGCGGCGTGGCGGCGATGGCCAGCTACCGGCAGTCGCCTCCGCCCGCCGCTCCCGCCGCTTCGCCGGGGCCGGCGGCGGCAGCGGCGGTCGACGAAGCGGGCGCCGTCGTGGCCGGCAAGCAGTCGCCGGCGGTGGGCGAGGTCTGGCGCTACGACCTGCTCGACAAGCTCACCCGCAAGCGGCGCGAGGTGGTCTACCGCGTCGACAGGATCGACGGCGAGCGCGTGACCTTCAACCAGGGCGCGCGCATCGAGAGCCGCGATGGCCGCCTGGAGCGGCTCGTCACGCCCAGCGGCGGCGAGTTCGATGCCGCCTCGCCGCCGCACGGCTGGGTGCCCGACAACGTCAAGCCGGGCCAGCGCTGGAAGTACAGCTACAAGCAGCCCGGCTCCGAGCTGAGCACCGAACTCAGCGGCGAGGCCACCGGCGAGTCCACCATCACCGTGCCGGCGGGCAGCTTTCGCGTGCTGCGCATCAGCTACAAGGGTTATGTGATGCGGCCCTTCTACGGCTTTTCCTCCGGCGGCGCGCAGAGTTCCGTGCTCTACACGGCGGTGGCGTGGTACGCGCCCGAGCTGCGGCGCGTGGTGCGCTTCGATGCCACCTATGCCACGCGCTGGGAAAAGACGGACGAAAGCCTGATGCTGGTCGAGCATCGCTTCGATTAGGCGGCGCCGGCGCCACCCCGCTGCGCCGCGGTGCGTTTTTGGTAGGATGCAGGCCTTTCCATTGACGGCTGGACGGCCGCGCGCCGGGCCGCGCCGCCGTCCGCCGCTCGCTTCATGAATCTGGAACAGATCAAGACCTTCGCCGCCGGCCGCCTTGCCTTCCTCTCCCGCCTGCGGCGCCCCACGCGCCGCGGCGTGCTCAGGGCGGTGGCCGCCGTGCCGCTGCTGTTCCTGCTGTACGTGGTGGTGCTGGTGCCGTTCACCCCGGGCATCCGCGACATCCGCAAGGCCAAGTCCGACCAGCCCGCGCAGGTGCTCTCGGCCGACGGCAAGGAACTGGCCGTGTACAAGTGGGCCAACCGCGAATGGGTCCGGCTGGCGGACATCTCGCCCAACGTCACCGCCGCGCTGATCGCCACCGAGGACCACCGCTTCTACCAGCACTTCGGACTGGACTGGCGCCGGCTCGGCTCGGCCGCGCTGCGCACCTTCTCGGGCGACCGCCAGGGCGGCTCCACCATCACGCAGCAGCTCGCGCGCAATCTCTACCCCGACGAGATCGGCCGCGCGCCCACGCTCACGCGCAAGCTCAAGGAAGCGATCACCGCGCTGAAGATCGAGGCGCTCTACACCAAGGACGAGATCCTCGAGACCTATCTCAACACGGTGCCGTTCCTCTACAACGCCTACGGCATCGAGATGGCGGCGCGCACGTATTTCGACAAGTCCGCCGACCAGCTCGACGTGCTGGAAAGCGCCACGCTGATCGGCATGCTCAAGGGCAACAGCTACTACAACCCGGTCATCAACCCGGAGCGCGCGCTGCAGCGGCGCAACCTCGTGCTGGCGCAGATGGTCAAGTACGAGAAGCTGGCGCCGGCCCGGTTCGAGCAACTGAAGAAGCGGCCGCTGCGCATCGATTTCGAGCGCCAGACCGAGCCGCCCGGCCCGGCGCCGCACTTCGCGCAGCAGCTGCGCAAGTGGCTGATCAACTGGGCCGACCGCAACGACTACAACATCTACACCGACGGGCTGGTGGTGCGCACCACCATCGATTCGCGCCTGCAGGCGCTGGCCACGCAGGCCGTGGCGCGCCAGGGCAACCAGCTCCAGGGCATCGCCGACTCGGCGTGGTCGCAGCGCTCGGGCTGGTCCGCCGGCAGCGACCTGGTGCGGGCCTTCGTGCGCGAGACGCCGGAGTTCCGCGCCGCGCGCGAGTCCGGGCAGTCGCCCGAGGACGCCCTCAGGACGCTGCTGGCGGACCGCGCCTTCATGCAGGCGCTGCGCCAGTCCAAGACGCGCATCCAGGCCGGTTTCCTCGCGCTCGACCCGCGCAATGGCGAGATCAAGGCCTGGGTCGGCAGCCGCGATTTCACCCAGGACGCCTTCGACCACGTGCAGCAGGCCCAGCGCCAGCCCGGCTCCACCTTCAAGCCCTTCGTCTACGGCGCGGCCTTCGAGCAGGGCGCCAGCCCCGACGACACCTTCATCGACCAGCCCGTGGAAATCCCGCTGGCCGGCGGCGAAGTGTGGCGGCCTTCGGACGACGGCCCGCCCAGCGGGCGCGCCATGAGCCTGCGCGACGGCCTGGTGTATTCCAAGAACACCATCACCGCGCAACTGATGCAGACCGTGGGGCCCGACAAGGTGGCCCGGCTGGCGCGGGTCATGGGCGTGCGGCAAAGCAAGCTCGAGATCGTGCCGTCGCTGGCGCTCGGCACCAGCCCGGTCACGCTCAAGGAAATGGTCACGGCCTACGGCACCATCGCCAACCAGGGCGCCTACCTGGAGCCGGTGATGGTCACGCGCATCGAAGACCGCAACGGCGAGGTGCTGGAGACCTTCCGCCACGCCTCGCCCGAACGGGCGCTGCCGGTGGCCACCGCGCAGACACTGCTCGACGTCATGCGCGGCGTGGTGGACCGCGGCACCGGCAGCAGTATCCGCAGCCGCTTCGGCATCCGTGCCGACGTCGCCGGCAAGACCGGCACCACGCAGGACAACGCCGACGGCTGGTTCATCCTGATGCACCCGCAACTGGTGGCCGGCGCGTGGGTCGGCTTCAACGACAGCCGCATCACGCTGCGCAGCGACTACTGGGGCCAGGGCGCGCACAGCGCGCTGCCGATGGTGGGCGACGTCTTCCAGCGCGCGCTGCGCACGCGGCTGATCGACGCCAACGTCCGCTTCGCCCAGCAGGAGGACAGCGGCTTCTGGGACACCATCGCCGGCACCGTGCGCGGCTGGTACCAGCGCCTGTTCGGCAGCGCGCCGAAGCCAGAGGCGCCGCCGCCGCAGCCCCGGCGCGTGCCGCGGCCCGCCGCCACCGAAAGCAGCGCGCCGGCCGCCAGCGAGGCCAGCGCGGTTGCTCCGGCGCTGCCCGCCAGCGACAGCGGCGCGCCGTACCCTGGCGATGCCCCGGCATCGGCCGCGGTGCCCGCGCCGGCCGGCGCAGCGCCGCAGGCGGG
>NZ_AQPL01000134.1:0-11371 GCF_000395345.1 Cupriavidus sp. WS
CGCCAGCCTCGGGTTTGCCGCCCGCCGTGCCCGCGCCGGCACAGAATGACGGCGGCGTCAGCGAGGGTGGCGCGGCGCAGGCGCAGTAGCGGCCGGCGTCTGCGACCCCGAGGTCAATCGGACGATCCGCTCTGGAGCAGGACGTGGGGAGGGAATGCGGTGCGGGCCCATTCGGGCAAGCGGGACGACCGTCGCCGGAGCCGGCCTTCGTCCCAGGACAGGATCAGGCGGGCGCGCAGTGCCGCATTGTCGAGCGCAAAGCATCGGTCGGCGATGGCAAAGGCCGGAGCAAAATTGGCGAGGCTGCGGGCATGGCGGCGGCGTACATCGCCTGGCGGTACCCAGTGGCCACCCCTCGCCACCCGCTGGACGATCCGGGCGATGCACAGATCGGGGCGGGGTCCGCCGACGAAGACGAGATTGACCTTGTAGCCGGCTGCCCCGGCCCGGCGCATCAGCGCCAGTTCACGCTTGCCCGAGAGCGTGGTGTCGACGGCGAACGAAATGCCCTGCGCGAGAAGCGCTTCCTGCCGAAGAACCGCGCGCCTGCCGGCTTCCACCGGCGAGACCTAGTGTTCCGCAGCAATCGTGTCGGGAGAGATCACCGGAATGCGGCCGGCGAACCAGCGATCGGCGATGGTTGTCTTCCCGGCACCGTTCGGGCCTGCGATGACCCAAAGCTGAGCCAAGGGGCTAGATGGTCCGGACTACCGAAATGTGGCCGTCGACATCGACGGTCGCCAGCTCCCTGCTGCCGTCGGGATTCTTCTTGACGATGAAGCCGGGATATTCCGGATCGGCATAGTAGACGGGGCGTCCCTGGTCCAGGTGCTCCTGGGCGGCGGTTTCGCCCTGTGCATCGATGGCCCGTTCAAACTCGGCCGAGGTACGGAATACGTCATTGCCTTGCTTGACCGCGGTTGGCTGCATGCTGGCTCCTTTCGCGCACGCGTGCGCTTCGGTGGCGCCATTTTCTCACAGGGCGCGGTACTCCGACGCACTGGCCGGGGGACAAAAAATGTGTCCGGAAAATATCGCTTCCAGGGCATGCGAAATGCCACCGGACGCCCCCGTCCGACGACGTCGCGCCTGCCCGGCGACAACCCCGGCTCTGCCGGAACACGTCGCCCATGCACGGCACCAGCGCCAGCGAGCGGGGGCGTGCCCGGGTACGGGAACCGGCGCAGCAGATGTGTCCGGGCCAGGCGCGCCCGGCCGCGCATGCCGCCGCCCGCGCGGTCAGCCCGGCTGCGCGCAGAAGCGCAGGATGGCGGCGGCCACGGCCTCGGGCGCCTCGCGCTGCGGGAAGTGGCCCACGCCGTCGAGCACCTGGCGCGCGTAGCGCCCGGAGAAAAAGCCTTCCTTGCCCTCGGAACTGGCCGGCTGGTTGCACGTGTCGCGCCCGCCGTGCAGGACCAGCGTGGGCGCGGCCAGCACCGGCGCCGGGCACAGCGCGCGCTCGTCGGCGGCGTAGGCGGGATCGCCTTCGGCGAAGCCCCAGCGGTGCCGGTACGAATGCAGCACCACGGCGGCCCAGTCGGGGTTGTCGAAGGCCGCGGCGGCTTCGTCGAAATCCTGTTCCGCGTACCAGCCCAGCGGCGACCACGTGTCCCACATCTGGCGCGCGAAGGCGCGCCGGTCCTGCGCCACGGTGCGCTCGCCGCGCGGCGTGGCCATGTACCAGTGATACCAGTAGTTGCGCGCCTGCTGCAGCGAGATGGCCTGGCGCGGGTCGTTGGTGCCGTAGCCGACCGACAGCATCACCAGGTGCGAGCCGGCGCGCGGCCGCAGCCCGAAGGCGTTGGCGGCGGCGCGCGCGCCCCAGTCGTGGCCGACCAGCAGCGGGTCGCGCAGCGCCAGCGCGTCGAGGAAGGCGAGCAGGTCGCGCCCGAGCGCCGCGAGCTGGCCGCTGCGCATGGTGGCGCCGTCGCGGAACCGTGTCGGGCCGAAGCCGCGCAGCGCCGGGCAGAGCACGCGGAAGCCGGCCCCGGCCAGTGGCGCGGCCACGCCGCGCCAGCTTTCCGGGCTGTCCGGCCAGCCGTGCACGAGCACCGCGGTGCGCGCGCCGCGCGGGTTCCATTCCAGGTAGCCGATGTCCAGCACGCTGGTACTGGCAAAGTGGTATGCCGTCATCGCGCGGCGCTCCTCGTGGGTAACAGGTTGGGTTAGGGGGACCGGCCTGGTCAGCTTGAAACGATAGCACCCGCGCGATTTCCGATTCGTGATGAATTGGCTATGATTGTGAAGATTACGAAATCAATCTGGAGGGCATGACATGGATGCGATGCCGGCTTCGGCGGCCACGCTCGACATCGGCCTGCTGCGCACGTTCCTCGCCGTGGTGGATTGCGGCGGCTTCGCGCTGGCGGCCGAGTCGCTCAGCCTGACGCCGTCGGCCATCAGCGGCCATGTCAAGCGGCTGGAGCAGGGCGCCGGCGCGGTGCTGCTGGAGCGCACCACGCGCAGTTTCACGCTGACGCCGGACGGCGAGCTGCTGTATGCGTATGCGCGCAACATCGTCGCGCTGGAGCGCGAGCTGCGCGCGCGGCTGCGCGGCGCGCCCGTGCGCGGGCGCCTGCGCGTCGGCAGCTCGGAGGACTTCGCCGGCACCTGGCTGCCGCGCATGCTGCAGGCGTTCCGGCGCTGGCATCCGGACGTGTCGGTCGAGCTGAAGGTCGGCGCCTCGGCGGACCTGCTGCGCCAGCAGGAGCGCGGGCGCTTCGACATCGTGTTCGGCAAGCAGTGCTCCCGCGCGACGGGCGGCGAGCTGCTGTGGGAGGAGGAACTGGTGTGGGTCCACGCCGCCGACGCGCCGTTCGATCCCGAGGCCGAGGTCCAGCTGGCGGCGTTTCCCGAGCCGTGCGTGTACCGGGAGTCGGCGGTGGCGGCGCTGGCGCGCGTCGGGCGGCCCTGGCGGCTGGTGTTCGAGAGCAGCAGCATGGCCGGCTGCCTGTCCGCGGCGCGCGCCGGCTTCGCGGTCACGCCGGTGGCGCGCAGCCAGGTGCGCGAGGGCCTGCGCGTGCTGGATGGCCGCGACCGCATGCCGGCCCTGCCCAAGGCGCGCTTCTACGCCTTCGTGCGTGAAGGGGCGCCGGCCGCCCAGGTGCTGACGGACGCGGTGCGCGAAGCCGGCCGCCAGCACCGCTTCGGCGAGACCCGGGCCTGGTGAGCGGCGCCGGGCCGGCGGCGGCCGCACTCCGCGGGGCGTTGCTTCGGGGTCATGCCCCCGGCACGCACTATTGTGGTGCTCGCCTCTCCCGGGCGCCCGTCCGGCCTTCCGCCGGCGGGGCGATTGTGCCGATGCGGGTCACATCGCTTACCATATCGGTTTGGCCGGCGGCATCCGCATCGACCTGACGTGGCTGCGCCGCCCCACCGGGTTGCGTTCCCGCAATGCAGGGCGCGCGGACTGGCGCTAGTATGCGGGCCTTGCGGCTGCGCCGCGGCAGCCGTCCCGGGGTCCCGCCGCCGCCCGTAGCTGCCCTGTAGCTTGCCCTGTATCTATTTCAGATGAACGACATTCCAACGAAATCCCACGGCGAGCCGCCCCCGCCACGCACCTGGGATGCCCGCCTCGCGCGTGCGCTGGTGCGCCCGCTGAAGGACTCGTGGGTCACTCCCAACCATCTCACCACCGTGCGGCTGCTGATCGGCCTGGCCGGCGTCGCCTGCCTGATGCAGGGCGGCTACGGCTGGACCAACTACGGCGCGTTCCTGATCGTGCTGTCCAACTTCGTCGACCATACCGACGGCGAACTGGCGCGGATCAGCGGCAAGACCAGCAAGATCGGCCATTTCTACGATCTTGCCAGCGATGCGCTCATCACCGTGCTGCTGTTCGTCGGCATGGGCGTGGCGATCGCGGGCCAGGCCGCGGCCGGCAGCTTTTCGCCGGTGCTGCAGGGCACGCTGGCCGGGCTGGCGGTGGCGCTGATCTTCTTTTTGCGCATGCGCATCGAATCGGCGGTGGGCAAGAGCGGCACCAGACAGGCCGCCGCCGCCGGCTTCGAGACCGAGGACGTGCTGTACCTGCTGCCGATCGTCACGCTGAGCAACGGCATCGCGCCGTTCCTGACCGCCGCCGCGATCGGCGCGCCGCTGTTCGCGGTGCTGGTGGCGATCGACTACTGGCGCGTGATGCGCAAGGTGCGCACGGCCCGCGCCAATATCCAAGGAACACGATGAGCGAACCAGCCAACGACATCACCCTGGACGCGCCGCCGCAGGCGGCGCCCGCTTCCGCGCCGCGCCAGGGCCAGCCCGCGCGGCCCGACCCGGACGCCAGCGTCGCCGGGCGCATCGCCGGGCTCGACAGCGCGAAGCTGCGCGCCGACTTCGAGCGCCAGGACGCCTTCCTGAACCTGCAGGAATTCCTCGCGCCGGAAGTCACCGCGCAACTGATCGCCGCGGCCCGCGCGCTGGTGCCGGACATCAACCGCAACTACCTGCCCGGCCACAAGGCCGGCGGCAGCGTCAGCCGCCACACCATCGACGAGAAGGCGCCGTTCATCGCCGAGCTGTACCGCTCGCGCGCGCTGATCTCGTGGCTGGAACGCATCAGCGGCGACAAGCTGCTGCTGTCGCCGCAAAGCGATCCGCACGCCTACGCGCTGTACTACTACACGCGCCCGGGCGACCACATCGGCTGGCACTACGACACCTCCTACTACGACGGCCGCCGCTACACGCTGCTGCTCGGCGTGATCGACGAGTCGACCTGCCTGCTCGACTACGAGCTGCACACGCGCAACCCCGACGTGCCCGACGAGGCGGGCTCGGTGCGGATCGGGCCGGGCGGGCTGGTGTTCTTCGACGGCGACAAGCTGCGCCATCGCGTCACGCCCGCCGGCGAGGACGAGTTCCGCGTGTCGCTGACGTTCGAGTACGTCACCGATCCGGGCATGCGCCCGTGGCTGCGCTTCATCTCCAACATGAAGGACGCGGTGGCCTATTTCGGTTTCCGCCAGGTGTTCAAGAACCTGACGTCCGGCAAGAAGAAGCCTCGCGCATGACCCGTGCCGCCATGATCCTGCTGTCGGTCGGCGTGGCGCTGTTCGTCGCGCTGCTGGCATGGCAGGGCTTCGGCTCGGTCGCGTCGACGTTCATGTCGGCGGGCTGGGGCCTGGTGGCGGTGGCCGCGTTCCACCTGCTGCCGCTGGCGGTGGACGCGGCCGCGATCCGCGTGCTGTTCGGCCGCGACGGCCACTGCTCGCTGCGCGACACGCTGCTGGCGCGCTGGGCCGGCGAGTCCGTCAACAGCCTGCTGCCAGCGGGCCAGATCGGCGGGCCGGTGCTGATGGTGCGCTTCCTGTCGCAGCGCGGCGTGCGCATGCGCGACGCCGCGGCCGCCATCACCGTGTGCACCACCATGCAGGCGCTGGCGCAGATGGTGTTCGCCTTTGCCGGCCTGGCGCTGTTCGGCCTGTACGGCGGGCACGAGGCGCTGTCCGACCTGCGCGCGCCCACGCTGATCGTCACCGCGGTGCTGGGGCTGTGCATCGTGGGGTTCTATTACGTGCAGAAGCGCGGCCTGTTCGGGCGCGTGCTGCGCGTGCTGTCGAAGCTGTTCGGCAAGCGCGACTGGAGCGGCCTGACCACGCGCGCCGACGCCGTGGACGCCGCCGTGCACGAGCTGTACCGCGACCGCGCCAGGGTCGCCAGGACCTTCGCGCTGAGCCTGGCCGGCTGGGTGGTCGGCACCGGCGAAGTCTGGCTGGCGCTGCATTTCCTCGGCCACCCGGTGAGCTGGCTCGATGCCCTGCTGCTGGAAAGCGTGGGGCAGGCCATCCGCGGCGCGGCCTTCGCGATTCCCGGCTCGCTGGGCGCGCAGGAAGGCGGCTACCTGCTGCTGGCGCCCATCGTGGGGCTGCCGCCGGACGCGGCGCTGGCGCTTTCGCTGGCCAAGCGCGCGCGCGAGATCGGCCTCGGCGCGCCGGGGCTGCTGTACCTGCATTTGAGTGAAAGACGTTTCCAGCGACGGCGTGCCACGGCCAGCACCACCAGTGCGGCCAGTGTGCGGGCCACTACCGATTGATCGAACCTATTTGGATGAGCGCGGAGAAAGAATGCGAGCAATCATTCTTGCCGCGGGCCTAGGCCTGCGACTGCAGCAACAGCCCGGGGAGCAATACCCGAAGTGCCTGTTGCGTTTTGAGGGGATGACCCTGCTGGAGCGCCACCTGCGCATGCTGGATGCGGCGGGTGTCGACGAGATCGTGCTGGCGCTCGGCTTCCAGCCCGAGCAGGTGGAGGCCGAACTGCGGCGCCTGGGCCGCGATCCGTATCCGGAGATCGTGCTGAACCCGCGCTACGACCTGGGCAGCGTGCTGACCGTGCATACCGTGGCCGACGCGCTCACCCGTGGCGGCGACGTGCTGCTGATGGACGCCGACGTGCTCTACGACGAGCGCATCCTGCGCGCGCTGGTGGCCGGCGAGACCACCAACCGCCTGCTGATCGACCGCGATTTCGAAGCCGGCGACGAGCCCGTCAAGCTGTGCCTGAAGGACGGCGTGCCGGTCGAGCTGCGCAAGCAGCTCGCGGTGGGCCTGGAGTACGACACCATCGGCGAGTCCGTCGGCTTCTTCCGCTTCCAGGAACAGACCGCGCGCCGCCTGGCCGAGATCGTCAAGGGCTACGTGGACGGCGGCCGCGCCAACATGCCGCACGAAGAAGCGGTGCGCGACCTGCTGCTCGAAGGCGGCCACGTCTTCGACACCGCCGACGTGAGCGGCGCGCCCTGGATCGAAATCGATTTTCCTGGCGACGTCGCGCGCGCGCGCGACGAAGTCCTGCCCGAACTACAGCGCCTCGTGGGAGCAGCACAATGAACGCAATCGACCCGATTTTCCCGCGCGCCACGCGCGCCGCCCGCCTGCGCCAGATGCTGGTCGGCAAAGAGCTCGAATTCATCATGGAAGCCCACAACGGCCTGTCCGCGCGCATCGTGCGCGAGGCCGGCTTCAAGGGCATCTGGGCCTCGGGCCTGGCGATCTCCGCGCAGTTCGGCGTGCGCGACAACAACGAGGCGAGCTGGACCCAGGTGGTCGACAACCTCGAGTTCATGGCCGACGCCAGCGACCTGCCGATCCTGCTCGACGGCGACACCGGCTACGGCAACTTCAACAACATGCGCCGCCTGGTGCGCAAGCTCGAGCAGCGCGGCATCGCCGGCGTGTGCATCGAGGACAAGCAGTTCCCCAAGACCAACAGCTTCATCGACGGCGAGCGCCAGCCGCTGGCCGAGATCGACGAGTTCTGCGGCAAGATCAAGGCCGGCAAGGACTCGCAGGCCGACGACGACTTCTCCATCGTGGCCCGCGTCGAAGCGCTGATCGCCGGCTGGGGCATGGATGAAGCGCTGCGCCGCGCCGAGGCCTACCGCCAGGCCGGCGCCGACGCCATCCTGATCCACAGCAAGCTGTCCAGGCCCGACGAGATCCTCACGTTCGCGCGCGAGTGGGCCGGCCGCGGCCCGCTGGTGATCGTGCCGACCAAGTACTACAGCACGCCGACCGAAGCGTATCGCAAGGCCGGCATCAGCCTGGTGATCTGGGCCAACCACCTGATCCGCGTGGCGGCCTCGTCGATGCAGGCCGTGGCAAAGGAAATCCACGACAGCGAGACGCTGGTCAACGTGGAAGACCGCATCGCCACCGTCAACGAGATCTTCCGCCTGCAGGACGCCGACGAATACTCGGCCGCCGAGAAGATCTACCTGTCCGGCGCGCAGGTGCCGGGCGCGGCGGTGGTGCTGGCCGCCGGCCGCGGCAAGGGCCTGGAAGCGCTGACCGAGGACAAGCCCAAGATCATGCTGCCGGTGGCCGGCAAGCCGCTGCTGCGCTGGCTGGTGGACGCGTTCAAGAAGCAGTCGATCAACGACATCACCGTGGTCGGCGGCTACCAGGCCGGCGCCATCGACACCGCCGGCATCAAGCTGGTGGTCAACGAGCGCCACGCCCAGACCGGCGAGCTGGCCTCGCTGGCGTGCGCGGTGGACGGCCTGCAGACCGACACCGTGATCGCCTACGGCGACCTGCTGTTCCGCAGCTACATCCTGCGCGACCTGCTGGAAAGCGACGCGCCGTTCAGCGTGGTGGTGGACTCCTCGCAGAACGCGCCGGCCAACCAGAGCGTGCACGACTTCGCCTGGTGCTCGGCGCCCGACGACCGCGACCTGTTCGGCCAGAAGATCCTGCTGCGCCATGTGTCGAGCAAGGCCGAGCAGGCCGGCGCTGCGCCCGCGCAGCCGGCCAACGGCCGCTGGATCGGCCTGCTCAACGTGCGCGGCGAAGGGCGCGCGCGCCTGCAGAAGCTGATCGGCGAGCTGCGCGCGCGCGACGACTTCGACACGCTGGACCTGCCCGCGCTGCTCAACGCGCTGGTGGCCGCCGGCGAGGAAATCGAGGTCAAGTACGTGCACGGCCACTGGCGCGGCGTGAACGACCTGGAAGACTTCCGCCGCGCGGGCGATTTCGCCCACACGCAGACGCAGTTCGCGGCCGGCACCACGGACGGCGAGGAAGCCCGATGATCGAGGCGGCGCAGTTCGTCGAGGCCGCGCGCGCGCGCGGTTTCGACTGGTATGCCGGCGTGCCGTGTTCCTACCTGACGCCGTTCATCAACTACGTGCTGCAGGACCCCACGCTGCACTACGTCTCGGCCGCCAACGAAGGCGACGCGGTGGCGCTGATCGCGGGCGTCACGCTGGGCGCGCGCGGCGGCCGCCGCGGCATCACCATGATGCAGAACTCGGGCCTGGGCAACGCGGTCAGCCCGCTGACCTCGCTGACCTGGACCTTCCGCCTGCCGCAGTTGCTGATCGTCACCTGGCGCGGCCAGCCGGGCGTGGCCGACGAGCCGCAGCACGCGCTGATGGGCCCGGTCACGCCGGCCATGCTGGAGACGATGGAGATCCCCTGGGAGACCTTCCCGACCGACCCGGCCGAGATCGGTCCGGCACTGGACCGCGCGGTGGCCCACATGGACGCCACCGGCCGGCCCTACGCGCTGGTGATGCAGAAGGGCAGCGTGGCGCCCTACGCGCTCAAGGAACAGGCGCGCCCCGCGCCGCGCCCGAAGGCCGTGCCGCGCGCCGCGCTGGCCGGCGCGCCGACGCTGCCCACGCGCCGCGAGGCGCTGCAGCGCGTGATCGCGCATTCGCCGCCGGGCAAGACCGTGGTGCTGGCCTCCACCGGCTTCTGCGGGCGCGAGCTGTACGCGCTCGATGACCGCGCCAACCAGCTCTACATGGTCGGCTCGATGGGCTGCCTGACGCCGTTCGCGCTTGGCCTGGCGCTGGCGCGCCCGGACCTGGACGTGATCGCCGTGGACGGCGACGGCGCGGCACTGATGCGCATGGGCGTGTTCGCCACGCTCGGCGCCTACGGCCCGCCCAACCTGACCCACGTGCTGCTGGACAACGGCGCGCACGACTCCACCGGCGGCCAGGCGACCGTCTCGCACAACGTCTCGTTCGCCGGCGTGGCCGCCGCGTGCGGTTATGCCGAGGCCGTCGAAGGCGACGACCTCGCCGTGCTGGAAGACGTGCTGGCGCGGCCGGCCGCCGGCGCCGGCCCGCGCCTGGTGGCGCTGTCGATCAGCGCCGGCACGCCGGACGGCCTGCCGCGCCCGACCGTGACCCCGGTCGAGGTCAGGACCCGCCTGGCGCGCCATATCGGCGCGGACATCGGCGCCGATCTCGACACCGCCGCCGCCGCACAAGGAGCCAAGTAAATGCTGCTACTCAACCCCGGCCCCGTCACGCTGAGCGAGCGCGTGCGCCGCAGCCTGCTGCAACCCGACCTGTGCCACCGCGAAAGCGAGTTCTTCGACCTGCAGGACGAAGCGCGCGCGCGGCTGCTCGACGTGTACGGGCTCGACCCCGCCGCCTGGACCGCGGTGCTGATGACCGGCTCCGGCACCGCCGCGATGGAAAGCATGACCGCCGCGCTGGTGCCCGCGAACGGCAAGCTGCTGGTGGTGCAGAACGGCGTCTACGGCGAGCGCATCGCGCAGATCGCCGCGCAATACCGCATCGCCCATGAGGTGGTGGCGCACGACTGGAAGCAGGCGCCCGACCTCGACCGCGTCGCCGCCGCGCTCGAGGCCGATCCCGCCATCACGCACGTGGCCGTGATCCACCACGAGACCACCACCGGCCGCCTCAACGACCTGCCGGCGCTCGACGCGCTGTGCCGCGCGCGCGGCGTGCGGCTGCTGGTGGACGGCGTCAGCAGCTTCGGCGCCGAGGCCATCGACTTCGGCGGCAACGTCGACGCCGTGGCCGCCACCGCCAACAAGTGCCTGCACGGCGTGCCCGGCGTGTCGTTCGTCATGGTGCGGCGCAGCGCGCTGGCGCAGGCCGCGAGCCGCACCTACTACCTCGACCTGGGCCGCCTGGCGCGCCTGCAGGACCAGCGCAACACGCCGTTTACGCCCGCCGTGCACGTGTACTACGCGCTGGTGGAAGCGCTGCGCGAACTGGCCGACGAAGGCGGCTGGCGCGCGCGCCACGCCCGCTATGCCGGGCTGGCCGAACGCGCCCGCGCCGGGCTCGAGGCGCTGGGCATACCGGCGCTGTGGCCGGCCGCGCAATCGTCGGTGGTGCTGCGCGCCTACCACCTGCCCGCCGGGCTTTCGTACGCGCAGCTGCACGACGGCCTGAAGGCGCGCGGCTTCGTCATCTACGCCGGCCAGGGCGGCTTGTCCGCGGAACTGTTCCGCATCTCCACGATGGGGAACATCGGGCCGGACGACATCGACCGCCTGCTGCAGGGCTTCCGGGAACTGACGCGGTAAAAGTGACAATGGCGCCGCCGGACCGCGCGGCCGGCGCCATTTGGTTTTTGTGCCCGAGGCACTAGCATTAGATATCGGTCGCGGCCTGTCTCCGGGAGACGGGCGCGGCCGCTCCGTTCATGGTCGTACATCGGGAGGTACTCGCGATGCATCGCCGTCTTCGCCGCCGCGGTCTTGCCGCCGCCGGCCTCCCCGCCGCCGCCCTCGCGGCCTGCGTCGCGCTCGTGCTGGCCGCGGGGCTGCCGCCGGCCGCCACCGCCGCAGACATCGTCGCGCCGGCCGTCGACCGCTCCGCGCCGGACCGCATGGTGCGCGCCGCCGTGGAAGGCGTGCTGGCCACCATCCAGGCCAATCCCGACACCCGCAACGGCGATCTCGACAAGATCACCGCCGTCGTGCGGCGCCAGTTCCTGCCCTACACGGACTTCGAGCACACCACGCGCCTGGCCGTCGGCGCGGCCTGGCGCACCGCGACGCCGGAACAGCAGAAACAGTTGTACGAGCAGTTCCAGACCCTGCTGGTGCGCAGCTACGCGCTGTCGCTGTCGCAGGTGCGCGACCAGGCCCTGAA
>NZ_AQPL01000135.1:0-404 GCF_000395345.1 Cupriavidus sp. WS
CTGTCGCTGTCGCAGGTGCGCGACCAGGCCCTGAAGTTCCGCTACAAGCCGCCGCGCACCAGCGGCAACGATGCCGTGATCGAGACCAGCGTCATCAACAAGGGCGACGAGGTGCAGATCGACTACCGCCTTCAGCGCGGGCCGGCCGGCTGGGCCATCTACGACATCAACATGAGCGGTGCCTGGCTGATCGAGGTGTACCGGCGCCAGTTCGCCGACATCGTGGCCAAGGGCGGCATCGACGGGCTGGTGAAATACCTGACCACCCACAACGCGGTCTAGCCGCTTGCCGCGAGTTGCCGCGGGCTGCCGCAGGTTCATGACAGGCGCCTGCCTTGCCCCGTCGCGGGCGGGCCGTCGTCGGGTATGCGGCACATGCCAAAACTTGATAGCCCCGAAGGGGT
>NZ_AQPL01000136.1:0-32481 GCF_000395345.1 Cupriavidus sp. WS
CGCGCGGCGTCGGCCAGCGGCAGGCTGGCATCGCGCTCGAGCACGGCCAGCAGCACCACGGCGTCCTCGCCCAGCGGGTCGGCGGAGCCCGACACCACGCGCGACACGGCGGCCTGGAACTCGGCGCTGAAGCGCTCCGGGTGCAGCTCGCTGAGGAAATACTGGGCGATGTCGTCGGGCAGGTCGGCGTGCGCGTAGGAGCGGCCGGTCATGCCGATGCGCTCCAGCGGATAGGTGCCGTTGAGGCGGTAGCCCAGCGGCCCCAGGATGCGGGTGAAGGCGATCTCGCCGCCGGGCAGGCTGCCGCAGTCCCACTTCACGGTGCGCAGCGCGCCGTGGTCGAACACCACGCGGCCGCCGGACCGGATCACGTCGCGGGTGTAGGCCATGCCGGTCGGCACGCGCTCGAGGATGCCGGCGAACAGCACCATGTTGAGGGCCTGCGCCACTTCGGCGCGGCTGGCCGTGTCGCCGCCAGCGTTCAGCAACTCGGGCGAAACATTCATCAATTGCAGCAACTCGGTTGCCTGTGCTTCGCCACAGATGGTTTCGAGCAGGCGTTGCAGATTCGGCTTGGTCATGGTCAATACGCTGGAAATCGTTTGTTTTCGGGGGACGGCGGGAGCCTGGAGCCTCCCGGCGGCCTTATTGTGAGACCGCGCGGGACTTCGTACAATTGATAACTTCGCACCAACTTCCTTCCCAAAACGCACTATGCGCAAAGGCATACCCAGCCTCACCGCGCTGCAGATGTTCGAGGCCGCAGCGCGGCTGGGCAGCTTCACCCGCGCCGCCGACGAGCTGGCCGTGACCGAAAGCGCGGTCTGCCGGCAAATCGCCGCGCTCGAGGCGCGCCTGGGCGTGCCGCTGTTCCACCGCATCCGCAAGCGCATCGCGCTCACGCCGGCCGGCAGCACCTATGCCGAGGAAGTGCGCGAACGGCTGGACCAGATCGAGCAGGTCACGCTGGACGTGATGGCGCAGCGCCCGCGCGGGCGCGCCATCGAGCTGGCCATCGGCCCGACCTTCGCCAGCCAGTGGCTGATCCCGCGCCTGCCGCAGCTGGCGCAGGCCCTGCCCGACCTGACGCTGCACCTGTCGGCGCGCACCGAGGCATTCGAGCTCAGCGATACCGCCTTCGACGCGGCGATCTACTACGGCGAGGGATTGTGGCCGGGCACCGAGGGCGAGCGCATCCTGCAGGAAGGCCCCTCGGTGCCGGTGTGCAGCCCGTCGCTGCTGGGGCGGCGCAAGCGGCTGGACCTGGCGCAGTTGCTGGCGCTGCCGCTGCTGCACCTGACCACCCGCCTGCGCGCGTGGCACGACTGGCTGGCGGCGGCGGGCGCGGCGCTGCCGGCGCAGGCCATGCGCGGCCCGCGCTACGACCTCTACACCATGCTGGCGCAGGCCGCCGCCGCCGGCGTGGGCGTGGCGCTGATTCCGCGCATCCTGATTGCCGAGGAACTGGCGCAGGGCCGGCTGGTGATGCCGCTGGCCGCGCTGCCGGCCGAGGCCGAAAGCCGCAAGGCCTATTATTTCGCGCACCGGCGCGGGCTGGCGCCCGACGACAAGGTGCTGCAACTGCGAGGCTGGCTGCTGGCGCAGGCCGCGTAGGCGGCCGCCCGCTCAGTGCGCGTGGGCGCTGACGGCCTCGCGCGTGTCGCGCGCCAGGCCGAGCGCGAAGGCGGTCTCGGCCACCAGGAACAGCGGCCCCACCACCAGGCCGGACAGGTCGTCGACAAAGGCGGGCTTGCGGCCTTCGTAATAGTGGCCGACGAACTGGATCACCCAGCCGATCACGAACAGCCCGATGCCCCAGGCCAGCCAGGCGCCGGTGGACAGCGCCGCCAGCAGGCCGCCCACATAGACGAAGCCCGCCAGGATCGCCGTCATGGCCAGCCCGAAGCCGGCCGACAGGCGCAGGTAGAACAGGCACGACAGCGCGTACAGCACCATCGCCGGGGTCAGGTAGGCCGGGCCCTCGCCGAGCGGCATGGCCGGGCGCGCGAGCAGCGTGGTCACGGCCAGGACGATCATCGGAATGCCGATAAAATGCGTGAACACATTGCGCGGATCGCGGTGGTAGGCCGCGTAGTTCGCGAGGTGGTCGATCAGTGTTTTCAACTGTGTCTCCTGCCGTCCCGCGAATGCCGCCGCTCGCCGTGCGGCTTATGATGGGGCCGGATGTGGCGGTATGGTAAAGGGGCGCCGGCACGCGGGTCTGTCCGGTTTTTGACAGTCCCCGGCCGCCCCGGCAGAGGGAAAACACCAAGCCCGCCAGGCCAGACAAAAACACAGGAGACGACGATGCCCGCAACGCCACGCGCGCAGCCGGCGCAGGCGCCCGACCCGCTGCCGGTGCTGCGCGCGGGAAGCTGGTTCGCCGCGCTGCCCGCGGCCATGCAGGACGCGCTGCTGCGCGACGCCACGCCGCGCCGGCTGGCCGCCGGCCAGTTGCTGTTCGCGCGCGGCGACGCCTTCGACGGCATCTTCGCGGTGCTCGCTGGCACGCTGCAGATCGACGCCCACAGCGCCGCCGGCAAGGCCGCCCTGCTCGGCCTGCTGGTCCCGGGCGCGTGGTTCGGCGAGATCTGCCTGTTCGACGGCCTGGCGCGCACCCACGACGAGCACGCCACCAGCGCCGCCACCGTGCTGCACCTGCCGCGCGACAAGCTCTACGCCATGCTGGCGCAGCATCCGCAATGGTGGCGCGAGTTCGGCAAGCTGCTGGCGGCCAAGACGCGCGAGGCCTTTCATTACGTGGAAGAGACCCAGGTGCTGCCGCCGCTGGCGCGCACTGCGCGCCGGCTGGCGGCGATGGCGCAGGCCTACGGCGACCTGCCCGCCGGCGGGCGCCGCTCCGTGCACATCCCGCAGGAGCAGCTCGGCCAGATGCTCGGGCTGTCGCGCCAGACCGTCAACCACGCGCTGCGCGAGCTGGAAGCGCGCGGGCTGCTGCGGCTGCATTACGCCGATATAGAACTGCTCGACGTGCCGGCGCTGCTGGCGCTGTCCTGACCCCGCATGACGATACCCATGACCACACTGAACACGCCGACCACGCTGACCACGCTGAGCGCCCCGCGCCTGCAAGCCTATCTCGATCACATCGGCCACCCTCATCCGCCGGCCCCCGACCGCGCCGCGCTCGACAGCCTGATCGCCGCGCACCTGGCGCGGATTCCGTTCGAGAACATCGACGTGCTGCTGCAGCGGCCCGTGCGCATCGGCATCGACGCCGTGTTCGACAAGCTGGTAAGCCGGCGCCGCGGCGGCTATTGCTTCGAGCACAACACCCTGCTGGCCGCCGCGCTGCGCGCGCTCGGCTACGGCGTCACGGCGCTGGCCGCGCGCGTGCGCTGGCACGTGCCGGACGCGGTGCCGACCATGCAGTCGCACATGCTGCTGCGCGTGGAAGCCGCGCACCTGAGCCATATCGTGGACGTGGGCTTCGGCGGCCCCACGCCGTACCGCGCGCTGCCGCTGCCGCCGGCCGGCGAGGCCGATCCCGCGTTCCCCTACCGGCTGGCCCCGGCCCCGGCGGATGCCGCGCCCGCGGCCTTCCACCAGTACGACATGGAAGCGCGCGGCGCCGAGGGCTGGTTCCGTCTCTACCGCTTCGACCTCTCGCCGCAGCAGGAGATCGACTACGAGCAGCGCAACTGGTACACCGCCACCCACCCGGACAGCCTGTTCCGCAACAGCCTCACCGTGGCGCGCTCGCAGGGCGAGGCACGGCTCACCCTGCTCGACGGCGACTTCCACGTGCGCGCGGCGGACGGCAGCGTGCAGCGCGAACGGCTCGATGCGCCCGATGATGTGATCGCGCTGCTGGCCGGGCGCTTCGGCCTGGCGCTGGAGCCGGCCGACGCGCAGGCGCTGAAGGCGATGCTGCCGGCGCTGTTGTCGGCATCGCGCGCCGGCTGAGCGCCGGCCGCGTGTCAGGCGCCGGCCGGCTGCGTCTCGAATCCCGCCTGCGCGAGCAGCGCCGGCAAGCCGGTCTCGCCGACCAGGTGCAGCGCGCCGACCACCACCAGCGCCGGCGTGCGCGCGGCGATCAGCGCCAGGATCTTCGGCAGCCACAGCCGGTTGCGCGCGTCGACCAGGGCCGCCAGCGTGGCCGGCCACTGCGCGCGCCGCTGCGCCAGCAGTGCGGCGAACGGCGCGGCCTGCCCGCCGCGCCACCAGCGCACCATGTCGGCCGGCTCGGCGGCGGCCAGCGCGGGCTGCGCGGCGAAGAACGCCAGCATGCCGAGCTGCTCGTGCAGCGGCACGTCGCGCAGCAGGCGCAGCGCCTCGCCGGCGTCTTCGAGCGCCTCGGCGGGCAGGCCGTCCGCCCGCGCGCGCATCCACAGGTAGCGGTCCACGCCGTGCTGCGCCACGATGCCCTGCCGCGCCGCCAGCGCGAACTGCAGGTGCAGCGCCGCGAACACCGGACGCAGGCGCTCCAGCTCGGCGGCGGGCAGGCCGAAGTCCTGCCACAGCGCCCGCACCTGCCCGAGCACGGCGGGCACGAGATGCCGGCCGAGGCTGTCTCCTTCCGGGAAATAGGCCGCGCCGCCGTCCGGCACGCGGTCCAGCGCGACCTCGAAGACCACGCGCGAGGCCGCGCGGTAAGCCTGTTCCGCCGCCGGCGCCAGCGCCGTGAGCGGCGCATCGAGTACGTGGATGGCGCCAAGCAGGGCGACGCCGGTGTTCCTGATCTGCCAAAGCATGAAGCGTATCTCCCCGGCGCGGGCAATGCCGCCGCCGCGCCGCCAGCATACCGCCTCCCGCTGTGCAGAACACGGCCATGCACCGCGTGAATTGCCGGCAGAAAAAACACTGATAAGCCGGGCCGGCCGCCGCTTTGCGTGTGGACTGGGCCATGCCGCCCGACCATAATCTACCGGGCGGTAGCATTGCGCGGCGCGCCGGCAGGTCCGGCGGGTCTGGCTTCCGCGCCCGCATCCCGATCACGCTTTTCATAAAACATCCGGTCCCGCGCGGCGAGGACCCGGACATCTGGAGACACGCATGTCATTGTTCGACCTGACCGGCAAGGTTGCCATCGTCACCGGCTCTTCGCGCGGCATCGGCCGCGCCATCGCGGAGCAGATGGCGGTACAAGGCGCCCGTGTGGTGATTTCCTCGCGCAAGGCCGAGGCCTGCCAGGAAGTCGTCGACGCCATCAATGGCAGGCATGGCGCCGGCACCGCCATCGCCGTGCCCGCCAACATCTCCTCCAAGGAAGACCTGCAGCGGCTGGTCGACGAGACCAGCCGCGCCTTCGGCAAGATCGACGTGCTGGTCTGCAACGCCGCCTCCAACCCCTACTACGGGCCCATGAGCGGCGTCACCGACGAGCAGTTCCGCAAGGTGCTGGACAACAACGTCATCTCCAACCACTGGCTGATCCAGATGGTGGCGCCGCAGATGATCGCGCGCCGCGACGGCTCCATCATCATCGTGTCGTCGATCGGCGGGCTGCGCGGCTCGCCCACCATCGGCGTGTACAACGTGTCGAAGGCGGCCGACTTCCAGCTCGCGCGCAACCTCGCGGTGGAGTTCGGCCCGCACAACGTGCGCGTGAACTGCATCGCGCCGGGGCTGATCAGGACCGACTTCGCGCGCGCGCTGTGGGAAGACCCGGAGCGCTACAAGCAGTCGACCCAGGGCGCGCCGCTGCGCCGCATCGGCGAGCCGGTGGAGATCGCCGGCGCGGCGGTGTTCCTGGCCTCGGCGGCCAGCACCTTCATGACCGGGCAGGCGATGGTGGTGGACGGCGGCGTGACGATCTGAGCCGCGCGGGCACGCCCGTGCCCGCGCGCGCCCGCTGTCCCCGCTGTTCCCTCGGGAGTCCGCCGGCGGCGGGCTCCATTCCGCCATGCAGTCAGGGAGGCACCGATGCCGAACCAACCGCAAGCGGCCGCGTCCTGGCCGGCCATCAGCCTGGCCGAGGCGCATGCCCGCCTCACCGCGCCCGGCGCGCCGTTCGAGACCGAGACGCGCGTCATCCGCGGCATTCCCACCACCATCTTCAGGAACGCGCCGCCCACGCTGCGCGAGCTGTTCCTGCTTGCCCGTGCGCAGGGCGGCAAGACCTTCGTGGTCTATGAGGACGAACGGGTCTCGTACGACGCCTTCGGCCGCGCCGCGCTGACGGTGGCGCACGCGCTGGCCCGCGACGGCGTGCGCAAGGGCGACCGCGTGGCGCTGGCCATGCGCAACCTGCCCGAGTGGCCGGTGATCTTCTACGGCGCGCTGCTGGCCGGCGCCATCATCACGCCGCTCAACGCCTGGTGGACCGGCGCCGAGCTCGAATACGGGCTGGCCGATTCGGGCAGCCGGGTCGCCTTCGTCGACGACGAGCGCCTGGGCCGCATCCTCGAACACCTGCCCGGCTGCCCCGCGCTGGAGAAGGTCTACGTCAGCCGCGCCGGCGCCGCGCACGGCGACGCGCGCATCGCCGCGCTGGAAAGCCTGCTCGGCACGCCCGATGCGTGGGCCGCGCTGCCCGCGCTGCCGGTGCCGGACATCGCCATCGAGCCGGACGACGACGCCACCATCTTCTACACCTCCGGCACCACCGGCAAGCCCAAGGGCGCGCTCGGCACGCACCGCAACTCGGCCACGGTGGCGGTGGCCGGCCTGTTCAGCCCGATGCGCAACTGCCTGCGCCGCGGCGAGCCGATTCCCGCGCCCGATCCGCTGGCGCCGCAGAAAGGCATGCTGCTGTCGGTGCCGTTCTTCCACGTCACCGGCTGCATGGCGGCGCTCAACGGCGCGCTGGCCAACGGCAGCAAGATCGTGCTGATGCGCCGCTGGGAGCCGCTGCGCGCGATGGCGCTGATCGAGCGCGAGCGCTGCACGGCGGCGGGCGGCGTGCCGACCATCGCGTGGCAGCTCATCGAGCATCCCGAGCGCGCGCGCTTCGACCTGACCTCGCTGGAGAACATGAACTACGGCGGCGCGCCCGCCTCCGCCGAGCTGGTCCGGCGCATCACCGAGGTGTTCCCGCATTCGGCGCCGGGCATCGGCTGGGGCATGACCGAGACCTCGGCCACCTTCACCAGCCACAGCGCCGAGGAATACGTGGCGCGCCCGGAAAGCAGCGGCCCCGCGCTGCCGGTGGGCGAGATGAAGATCGTGGACGGGCGCGGGCGCGCGCTGCCCGCGGGCGAGACCGGCGAGCTGATGGTGCGCGGCGCGAACGTGGTGCGCGGCTACTGGAACAAGCCCGAGGCCACCGCGCAGGCCTTCGTGGACGGCTGGCTCCGGACCGGCGACATCGCGCGGCTGGACGAGGACGGTTTTCTGTACATCGTGGACCGCATGAAGGACATGCTGATCCGCGGCGGCGAAAACATCTACTGCATCGAGGTCGAAAGCGCGCTCTACGACCACCCCGCGGTGATGGACGCGGCGCTGGTCGGCATCGCCCACCGCACGCTGGGCGAGGAGCCGGCCGCGGTGGTCGCGCTGAAGCCCGGCGCGCAGGTCACGGAAGCCGAGCTGCAGGCCTTCGTGGGCGAGCGGCTGGCCGCGTTCAAGGTGCCGGTGCGGATCGTGTTCTGCCCGGAGATGCTGCCGCGCAACGCCAACGGCAAGATCCTGAAGTCGACGCTGCGCAAGATGTTCGATGCGGCGGCCTGACGCTGGCCCGACGCGGCCACGGCGGCGCGGCTGCGTGCCGGCCCCGCGTTCCGCGCCGCGCCGCTCAGCCGCGCCCGACGAACGGCATCTTGGTGGCCATCACGGTCATGAACTGCACGTTGGCGTCGAGCGGCAGGTTGGCCATGTGGACCACGGAGCTGGCCACGTGGGCCACGTCCATGAGCGGCTCCGGCGCGATCTCGCCGTTGGCCTGCGGCACGCCGCGCGCCATGCGCGAGGCCATGTCGGTGGCGGCGTTGCCGATGTCGATCTGGCCGCAGGCGATGTCGTGGGCGCGGCCGTCGAGCGAGAGGCTCTTGGTCAGGCCGGTGATGGCGTGCTTGGTGGCCGTGTACGGCACCGTGTTCGGCCGCGGCGCGTGCGCCGAGATCGAGCCGTTGTTGATGATGCGCCCACCGCGCGGGCTCTGCGACTTCATCAGCGCGAAGGCCGCGCGCGAGCACAGGAACACGCCGGTCAGGTTGGTGTTGACCACCGCCAGCCACTGCTCCACCGACAGTTCGTCGATCGGCACCGCCGGCGCGTTGATGCCGGCGTTGTTGAACAGCACGTCGAGCCGGCCGAATTCCCTGCGGACCGTCTCGAACAGGCGCTCCACCGAGGCCGGGTCGCCCACGTCGCACTGCACCGCCAGCGCGACGTGGCCGTCCGCGCGCGCCTGCGCGGCCAGCGCCTCGATCGACTCGGCCGTGCGGCCGGCGAACACCACGCGGTAGCCCGCCGCCAGCAGCGCCTGCGCCACCGCCTTGCCGATGCCGCGGGCCGCGCCCGTCACCAGCGCCACCTTGCCTTGCTGAGTCATGTTGTCTTCTCCGATGCTTGATTGGAATTGCAGCGGGCCGGGCCCGGGGTCTGGCCCGCCGGATGGGAATGCGTGGACGATGCTGGACGATGCGGATATGGCGGGAAGCGGGATCCCGGCGGCGCTACCTGATCGGAATCGGCGTGTCCGCCCCCACCGGCACCGCGGTCACGCTGTTCTGCGGACTGCCGGAGACGATGCGGTCGGAATACGTGAGGTAGACCAGCGTGTTGCGCTTGCGGTCCACCGTGCGCACCACGTGCAGCGCCTTGAACAGGATCGACATGCGCTCGGAGAACACATTGTCCTGCTGGCGCAGCGGCTCCTTGAACGAGATCGGGCCCACCTGGCGGCAGGCGATCGAGGCTTCGGCCGGGTCCTCCGCCATGCCCAGCGATCCCTTGATGCCGCCGGTGCGCGCGCGCGACACGTAGCAGGTCACGCCCGCCACCACCGGATCGTCATAGGCTTCGATCACCACCTTGTCGGAGCCCGTGATGCGGAAATTGGTGCTGACGCTGCCGATCTCCTCGGCCCGCGCCGGCAGCGCGAGCGCCAGCAGCGCCGGCGCGGCAAGGGCAAAAGCGAGCTTGCGCTTCCTCATGGTCTGCATGGCCGCGCCCATCGTCTCAGGACGCCTTGCCGGTGATCTCGTCATGCCGTTTTTCCATTTCCTGGCGCAGCTGGCGGCGCGCCTGCGCGGCGGCGAAGCGCTGGCGCTCCACCTCGTCGCGCGGCTGCAGCGTCGGCACCTCGGCCGGGGCGCCGTTGTCGTCCACCGCCACCATCGTGAAGTAGCAGCTGTTGGTATGGCGCACCAGCTTGCTGCGGATGTTCTCCGTCACCACCTTGATGCCGATCTCCATCGAGCTGCGGCCCGTGTAGTTGACCGCCGCCAGGAACGTCACCAGCTCGCCGACGTGGATCGGCTGGCGGAACACCACCTGGTCCACCGACAGCGTCACCACGTAGCGCCCCGCGTAGCGGCTGGCGCAGGCATAGGCCACCATGTCGAGATACTTGAGGATGGTGCCGCCGTGCACGTTGCCGGAGAAGTTGGCCATGTCCGGTGTCATCAACACGGTCATGGAAAGCTGGTGGGACAGGTCATTCATGATCAAAATCCGGATTCTGGGGGCTGCCGGGCAGGTCCGCGAAGGCCCGCGCCGATGCCCGGCAGTGTAACCCGGAACGGCCGCGCCGCCGCGCCCGCGCGGGCGGGGACGATGCCGCCGGCGATACCGCCGGAGACACGGGCAATGAGATGCGGGAGATGGGAATGCGGGACGATAAAAAAGCGGCCTTTCGAGGCCGCCTTCTCATTTCCGCTGCGCTGCAGACGCGAACTGCTTACTTCTTCTTGTTCACAGCGTCCTTGAAGCCTTGGCCGGCGGAGAACTTCACCGTCTTGGCGGCCGGAATCTTGATGGTTTCGCCAGTACGCGGGTTGCGGCCGGTGCGCGCTGCGCGCTTGCCCGAGCCAAAGCTGCCGAAACCCACCAGCGTTACCGAATCACCCTTGGCAACCGCCTTCTTAATGTTGTCCAGAGCGGCATTCAGCGCGCGCTCTGCTGCAGCATTGCTCAGTTCCGCGTCAGCGGCGATGGCAGATACCAGTTCACCTTTATTCATGGCTGATTTCCCTTGTTGGTCGTCGTCATCGGAGTGTCTGCCACGCGGCAAATCACCGATCGGCGCAGTCTAATCCGCGCTTTACGCATTGGGCAATCCCCAGTGGCACCAATGCAACGAAAAAAGCCGGAAATCCTTGAGTCAAGCGCCTTTGCGGGGAATTTACACTCCTTTTCCACGCTTTCAAATACGGTTCGTGAGGGTAGCCGAATTCGAACGCGCGTAAGTCCGCGGGCACGGCGCGCGAGCCTGTCCGGCACCGGCCGCCCGGCCCCGCCGCGCGGCCCGGAAGCCCCCTGGCGCCCCCGTCGGAACCGGCAGCGCCACCGACGCCGCCATGCACCGATATGGCGACAACGCTCATTTTGGTGCAGACCAGGACCATCCGCGCGCCCCAAATCAATGCACCGCATCATTTTGGCGCAGGCCGTGCGGACCGCCGGCTCGCCTCCCGGCGCGCGGCACGGCGCATTCTGCCCGCCCGCGGCCGACATTGCCAGTCCCCGATCACCGCCGCCGGCCACAAAGCAGTGCGGCAACCACCAAGACGGTGCAGTCATGCACCTGCATGGGACCAATCTGGAACGGTTATTGCATACGGGTGCTCCCATTTTGAGCATGAGGAATGTATGGACAATTGGAAGAGCGGCACCGATGCCCTGTTCATCCTGTTAGGGGCGATCATGGTGCTCGCCATGCACGCGGGCTTTGCGTTTCTTGAACTCGGCACGGTGCGCAAGAAAAACCAGGTCAATGCGCTGGTCAAGATTTTGGTGGATTTCGCCATATCCACGATTGCCTATTTCTTTATCGGCTATACGGTGGCTTATGGCGTGGAGTTCCTCGCCAGCGCCCAGACGCTGGCGCAGCGCAGCGGTTATGAACTGGTGAAGTTCTTCTTCCTGGCGACATTTGCCGCGGCCATTCCGGCGATTATCTCGGGCGGCATTGCCGAGCGCTCGCGTTTCAACCCGCAACTGGTGGCCACCTTCGTCCTGGTCGGCCTGGTCTACCCGTTCTTCGAGGGCATCGCCTGGAACAACCGCTTCGGCGTGCAGGACTGGATCGCCTCGGTGGCCGGCGCCCCGTTCCACGACTTCGCCGGCTCGGTGGTGGTCCATGCGATGGGCGGCTGGATCGCGCTGCCGGCCATCCTGCTGCTGGGCGCGCGCCGCGGCCGCTACCAGAAGGATGGCCGCATCAGCGCGCATCCGCCCTCCAACATCCCGTTCCTGGCGCTGGGCGCCTGGGTGCTGGCGGTGGGCTGGTTCGGCTTCAACGTGATGAGCGCGCAGACCGTCGACAAGATCAGCGGGCTGGTGGCGATCAACTCCCTGATGGCGATGGCCGGCGGCACGCTGGCGGCCTGGGCCGCGGGCCGCAACGATCCCGGCTTCGCCTACAACGGGCCGCTGGCCGGGCTGGTGGCGGTGTGCGCGGGCTCGGACCTGATGCACCCGCTGGGCGCGCTGATCACCGGCGCCATCGCCGGCGTGCTGTTCGTCTATCTGTTTACGCTGGCGCAGAACAAATGGCACATCGACGACGTGCTGGGCGTGTGGCCGCTGCACGGCCTGTGCGGCGCGTGGGGCGGCATTGCCGCCGGCATCTTCGGCGCGCGCGCGCTGGGCGGCATCGGCGGCGTCTCGCTGGTCGCGCAACTGATCGGCACCCTGCTGGGCATCGTCATCGCCCTGGTCGGCGGCACCGTGGTCTACGGCACGCTCAAGAAGGTGGTCGGCATCCGGCTCGATGCCGAATCGGAATACAACGGCGCGGATCTCTCGCTGCACCGCATCTCGGCCACGCCGGAGCGCGAAACCAGCTGGTGAGCCGGCCGCCGCGGCAGACACCAAGCCCCACAATTCTGTGCTTGAACTTCCGCTCGCCGCAACGCAATAATGCGTAGCCCGCACGTGCGCCGCGCCGCAGGCGCGCGCGGGCGGCGCCGCACGACGTTCGGTGTTCATGAACCTGCAAGAGCCAGCAAGGGAGAACGCGATGGATGCCACCACGCTGCAGAAGCTACAGGAAGTCGTCGTCGCCTACGCGACGGAGTTTGGGGTCAAGGTGCTTGCCGCCCTGGCCTTCTGGGTGATCGGCCGCTGGCTGATCCATTTCGTGGTGCGCCTGGTGCAGGGCTCGCTGGCCAAGCAGAAGGTCGACCCCACGCTGCTGCGCTACGTCGGCTCGATCGTCACGGTCACGCTGAACGTGGTGCTGGTGATCGGCATCCTCGGTTATTTCGGCATCCAGACCACCACCTTCGCCGCGCTGATCGCGGCGGCCGGCGTGGCCGTCGGCATGGCGTGGTCGGGCCTGATGGCCAACTTCGCCGCGGGCGCCTTCCTGGTGGTGCTGCGCCCGTTCAAGGTCGGCGACTTCGTGACGGTGGCCGGCGTGACCGGCACGGTCAGGGAGATCGGCCTGTTCGCCACCACGCTGGACACGCCCGACAACGTGCTGACCGTGGTCGGCAACAACAAGATCTTCTCCGACACCATCCAGAACTTCAGCGCCAACGCCTTCCGCCGCGTCGAGCTCAAAGCCCAGCTGGCCGGCAGCACCGATGCGGCCGCGGCCATCGCGCTGCTCAAGGAACGCCTGGCCGCGCTGCCCAACGTCCTGGCCGAGCCCGCGCCGGACGTGGAAATCCTGGAGTTCACGCTGGTCGGCCCGGTCCTGGCGGTGCGCCCGTACTGCCATAACGACAATTACTGGCAGGTGTATTTCGACACCAACCGCGTCATCCGCGAGAGCTTCGGCGAAGCCGGCTACGCCGCGCCGATGCCGGCGCAACTGGTGGTCTTGCAGCAAAGCGGCGCCGCCGCGTCCTGACCCCGCGCGGCCCGGCTCATGCCGGGCGCTGCGCCTGCATGCCGGCGCGGCCGACCAGGCGCATGCCCACCGCGCCGATCCCGCACACCGCCATGACCACGGCGAGCGGCAGCGCGGTGCCGTCGCGCCAGACGCTGACCGCGGCGCCGGCCAGCGTGCCGAGCGAAAACTGCAGCGTGCCCATCAGCGCCGAGGCCGTGCCGGCCCGGTGGCCCTGATGGGCCATCGCCAGCGCCGACGCATTGGGCAAGATGCAGCCCAGGCTGCCGATGAACACGAAGAACCCCGCCAGCAGCACCGGCAGCGGCGCCGTGCCCGCCAGCGCCACCGCGGCCAGCATCACGCCGGCCGCGCAAGGCGCCAGCAGCGCGCCGCGCAGCACGTGGTCGAGCGCGCGGTTGCGCACCAGCCGCGCGTTGACCTGCGACATGGCGATCAGGCCCAGCGCATTGGTGCCGAACACGAAGCCGTAGTGCGATGGCGCGATGCCATGCAGCTCGATCAGCACGAACGGCGAACCCGCGATGTACGCGAACATGCCGGCCTGCGCGCAGCCGGCCGACAGCGAATAGCCGACGAAACCACGGTCGCGCAGCAGCTCGCCGTAGTTGGACAGCACGCGGCCCAGGCGCAGCGGCATGGCGCTGGCGTGGTCGAGCGACTCTTCCATATAGCGGTGGACCACCAGCAGGATCAGCAGGCTGGCGCCGCACAGCAGCCAGAAGATGGCGCGCCAGCCGAACACGCCGAGCACGGCGCCGCCGATGATCGGCGCCAGGATCGGCGCCAGCCCCATGACCAGCATCAGCGAGGAAAAGGCGCGCGCGGACTCGTGCGCCTCGAGCCGGTCGCGGATCACCGCGCGCGCCATCACCATGCCGGCGCAGCCGCCCAGCGCCTGCAGGAAGCGCCACAGCATCAGCGCCTCGACGTCGCGCGCGAGCGCGCAGCCGGCCGCGGCCGCCGCGTACAACGCCAGCCCGGCATAGAGCGGCGGCTTGCGCCCGAAGCGGTCGCTGATCGGGCCATAGAAAGCCTGCCCCGCCGCCAGCCCCACCAGGAAGGTGCCCAGCGTCAGCTGCACGCGCCCGATGTCCACGCCGAGATCCGCCGCCAGCGCGGGAAAGCTCGGCAGGTACATGTCGATGGACAGCGGCCCCAGCGCGGTCAGCGACGCGCATACCAGCAGCCAGAGGGGGAAACGCGCGGCCCGGGGGGCGCGGGCGGAGAGGCTCATCGGAACATCCTGGGGAACGGGGGACGCGCAGCCGGCGGCGCGCGCGGGGAACGGCAAGGCGAAAGGCGTAATTGTTGCATAGCGTAACAAGCCGCGCATCCGCGGCGGCAAACGCGGATGATGCTGGCGCGCGCGGCGTGCGCGCGCCCGGCGGCGAAGGTCCGCGCCCGGGCGCGCCGCCGCGCGGCGTGGATCAGGGGGGCTGGCTTTCAACCGCGGCAAGGCCAAGGGTACAATGCCACCCTGTCGGCCGCCCGGGGCGGACGGTCACGCAGCCCGACGCACCGCGGAAGCCAGCCTGCCGGCATGGCTTCCGGCAACGTTTTCCTGCATGAGAACAAGACACGCTCTGCTTACCGCCTTACTGACCCTGGCCGCCGCCGGCGCGGCCAGCTTGCCGTGGGCGCGGCACGCGCACGCGGCCCCGCCGCCCGCCAAAGCCGCCGCCGCCGCTCCTGCGGCACCGCCCGACGAAGCCGACGCGCTGGCCCAGATGCTCAAGGGCGCGGCCACCGGCCAGAACACCGGCGCAGCCGGCGTGCCCGAACTGCTGCGCAACACCGCGCGGCCGGACAACATCCTGGCGCGCGCCTGCCGCCAGCTCAACGACATGCTGCCGATCGACATCGACGGCGAGACGCGCCTGCGCCGCTGCCAGTCGGTGCCGGGCAAGCACGTGCTGTTCCAGCTCGAGCTCACCAAGTACCGCGGCCCGATGCTGGACCTCGCCAGCTTCGAGCTCAGCTATGCCGCGCCCCTGCAGCGCAATATCTGCGCCAACCGCGACGTGGAAATCCTCACCAAGCTCGGCGTGAGCATGATGTTCCGCTACATGACGCGCAGCGAGCGCGGCGAGCGCCGCGTGGGCGATGTCTACATCAACGCGCCGATCTGCACCTCGGCACTGCGCTAGCGCGCCGGCCCGCGATCGCGCCGGACAAGCCTGCTTGAGGTCCGGGACACCGCCCCCTCTCTCCCCTCCCTCCGCGCTCTGCCCCACAAAGAAAAACGCCGGCATCCCCCGCGAGGAATGCCGGCGCCGTCGTCCGCGCGCTGCTCAGGCCAGCCGCGGCCGCAGCGGCACCACGTTGGCCGCGCGCCGCGGCAGGATGCGGGTTTCCTTCCAGCTCGCATGCGCCAGCGGCGAGGCCCACACCTGCTCATGCAGGCTGGCCAGCGCGAACGGGTCGCCCAGCAGCAGGTGCTTCTGCGCGGCGCCCAGGCTCTCGGGCCCCTCGGTCAGGGCCTGCTGCACCAGCGCGGCATGCGCGAGCCGCGTGGCCTCGGGCTGGATCAGGCGCGACGAGCCGGTGGCGCACATCAGGGCGTTGGTGACGGGGTCCACCACCGCGTCGATGAAGGCCGGCGGCTCGCCGGCGGCTTCCACGTGCTCCTGCATGGCCACCATCTCGCGCGGCGGCCGGGCTTCCTCGGGCGTGACGAACAGCCGGGCGCGGCGCAGCGCGCGGCCGAACGACACGCGCGACAGGAACACCGACATCGGGATCGACAGCGCCAGCGCGCCGACGATCGGCAGCAGCCACCAGACGAAGCTCGGATCGATCCACAGCACCAGCCCGCCCCACGCCAGGCCGAGCAGCGTATGCAGGCCGTGGCGGTGGAACGCCTCGCCCCAGGTGGTCTCGGCATCCTCGCGCGGGGGCGACTTCCAGGTAATGCCCCAGCCGCTGTAGGCCGCCACCACGAACTTGGTGTGGAACAGCATGCGCACCGGTGCCAGCAGCGCCGACATCACCACCTCGATCAGCATCGACATGACCAGCCGGCCCGGCCCGCCGTAGTTGCGCGCGTCCTTCATCAGCAGCAGCACGCTGGCCACCTTGGGCAGGAACAGCAGCGTCGCCGTGGCCGAGAACAGCGCGAGCGCCTTCTCGGGATGCCACTCGGGCCAGGTCGGGAAGAACTGGTAGGGCTGCGTGAAATACTCGGGCGGCACCAGCGCGTGCTTGGCCAGCATGATCGTCGACAGCACCAGGAACAGGAACCACAGCGGCGCCGACAGGTAGGCCATCACGCCGGTGAGGAACACCGCGCGGTGCACCGCGTGGAAGCCCTGCTTCATCCACAGCCGGAAGTTCATCAGGTTGCCCTGGCACCAGCGGCGGTCGCGCTTGACCTCGTCGAGCAGGTTGGGCGGCAGTTCCTCGTAGGAGCCTTCCAGGTCGTAGGCGATCCACACGCCCCAGCCGGCGCGGCGCATCAGCGCGGCCTCGACGAAATCGTGCGAGAGGATCTCGCCGGCCAGCGGCCCCTTGCCCGGCAGCGGCGCCAGCGCGCAATGCTCCATGAACGGCTGGATGCGGATGATGGCGTTGTGGCCCCAGTAGTGCGACTCGCCCAGCTGCCAGTAATGCAGGCCGGCGGTAAACAGCGGGCCGTACACGCGCGTGGAGAACTGCTGCACGCGCGCGTACATGGTCTCGCGCCCGACCGCCAGCGGCGCGGTCTGGATGATGCCGGCGCCGGGGTTGCTCTCCATCAGCCTGACCAGCGTGGTCAGGCACTCGCCGCTCATCACGCTGTCGGCATCGAGCACCACCATGTAGCGGTAGGCGCTGCCCCAGCGGCGGCAGAAGTCCGCCACGTTGCCGGTCTTGCGCTTGACGCGGTGGCGGCGCCAGCGATAGAAGATGCGGCCGAAGCCGTTGACGGCGCGGCAGGTCTCCATCCAGGCGTCGGTCTCGGCGGCGCGCAGGTCGGGGTTGCCGCTGTCGGACAGCACGAAGAAATCGAAGCGCGCCAGTTCGCCGGTGCGCTCCATCGATTCATAGGTGGCGCGCAGGCCGGCGAACACGCGCGTCACGTCCTCGTTGCAGATCGGCATGATGACCGCCGTGCGCGCCTGCTCGGCGATGGGCCCGGCCTGCGCCGCGGAGCGCGAGATCAGGTGGCGGTCGCCGCCCTTGGCCAGCACCAGGAAGCCCATCATGGCGGTCCAGAACCCGGCCGACACCCACGAGAACAGGATGGCGAAAAGCGCCAGCACGGCGATCTCGAGCGGGTCGGTGCCGTGGTACGGCAGCACCTTCGTCATGAAATAGGTGGCCAGCGCGGTCTGCCCGGCCACCAGGCCCAGCAGCACCCAGCGGCGGTGCGTGCCGGCCGGGTGCCACTTGCCCTCGGCGTCGGGGCCGTCGTGCAGCGTGTCCCAGGTCTGGGGCACCGGCGGGCGCCCGAACAGCCGGCGGCCCAGGTTGCGCAGGAAGCCGGTGACGATGTGGGGCGGCCACGCGCGCGGCACCATCGAGGCGCGCCGCGGGGCCGGGCCGGTGTCGATATGCACGGTGCCGTCCTCGCGCCGCTCAATGAGCGGCTCGCCCGCCGCCTGCGGCGCGCCGTAGGCGAGGCCGAGGCGGCGCCAGACCGAGGCGTAGGCCGCGCCGCCGGGGGCCGGCTGCGCGCCGTCCTTGGCGCAGTCCTTCGCTGCGAGCTTGCGCTGTAGTTGCTGCATGGCCGGCTCGGCGCCGTCGCTGCCGGCGATCTCGCCAAGCAGCTCGCGGCGCTGGTCGGGCGAGACCGGCACGCGATCGAGATAGCGCTCGCATGCCGCCGCCGGGGCGGCGCGCCGCTTTAGCCTGGGGGTAAGATGTAGCTCCACGTCTCGGATAGGGTTGTATTGCCGTTGCGAAGATAGCCGCGCAGCTCGACCGGCTTGGTCTCGTCCTTGCGGCGCACGACCATCGTCATGCGCCAGCCGCCGGTGGCCTCGTTGCGCTGCGTCGAAGTGCTGAGCAGCTCCCCGTTGCTGTCGGCCGAGATCACCGGATCGATGCGGGTGTCGGCGGCCAGTTTCTTGAAGGCAGGGCCTTCGAAATCGACAGCCAGCGAGAAGCTGGTGTCCTCCTGCTTGCGGCTCAGGCCCTGGCCTCGCCGCGTCTGCGTCACCCACGACAGCGGCGGCAGCTTTTCGCTGTCCTTCTGCCACAGCAGGCGGTATTCGTAATCGAAGGGCTGCCGCGGCTTGGGCGGGTTGTCCGGCACCCAGTAGGCCACGATGTTGTCGTTGGTCTCGTCCGGCGTCGGGATCTGCACCAGCTCCACGCGGCCCGAGCCCCAGTTGCCCTTGGGCTCCACCCACGCGCTCGGCCGGCGCTCGTACCACGCGCCGATCTCCTGGTAGTTGCCGAAGCTGCGGTCGCGCTGCATCAGGCCGAAGCCCTGCGGGTTGGTGGCCGAGAACGACGTCACCAGCAGCCGCTTGGGATTGCCCAGCGGGCGCCACAGCCACTCGCCGGTGCCGAGCTGGACCGACAGGCCGTCGGAGTCATGCACCTCGGGCCGGTAGTCCGGCACCGGCGACGGCTGGTTCTCGCCGAACAGGTACATGCTGGTCAGCGGCGCCAGGCCAAGCTTGGTAACGTGCTCGCGCAGGAACAGCCGCGACTTCACCTCCATCGCCGTCTCCGCGCCGGGGCGCAGCACGATGCGGTAGGCCCCGCTCACGCGGCGCGAATCCATCAGCGCGTAGATGGTCAGCTGCTTGTCCGCCGGCGACGGGCGCTCGATCCAGTATTCGACGAAGCGCGGGAATTCCTCGCCCGAGTTGAGCGCGGTGTCCAGCGCCAGCCCGCGGGCCGACAGGCCGTACCACTGGTCCTTGCCGAGCGCGCGGAAATAGCTCGCGCCGACGAACGACACCACCTCGTCCTTGACCTTGGGCTGGTTCAGCGGAAACAGCACGCGAAAGCCCGCGAAGCCGAGCGGCTTGAGCTTGGTCGCGTCGAGCTTGTGCGGGCCGTAGTTGAAGGCCGAGGGGTCGAAGCGGATCTCGCGCACGCTGCCGCTGACCACTTCGTTGATGCGCACCGGCTGGTCGAACACCATGCCCTCATGGAAGAAGGACAGCTCGAACGGCAGCTTGGCGTTGCGCCACAGGTGACGGTCGGGCTTGAATTCGATTTCGCGGTAGCGCTCGTAGGAGAGCTCGCGCAGCTCGCGCGGCAGGTTCTGCGCCGGCGTCTTGTACGGGGTGGCCGCAAGCTGGCGCGCGCGCGCCGCCACGGTCTCGAAGTCGAACGCATGCGCCGCCAGCGCGCACACCGCCAGCAGTCCGCCGCACAACCACCGGCCCAGGCGCAGGGCGCCGCTGCTGGCGCGCGCCGGCTGGCGGCGCGGAAGGTTGACGGTGGTCGGCACGGTAACGGTATCGGACATGGATGCCAGTGGCAGGCAGGGTTGAACACAAGGGCCGCGGCAGGCTTCGCTGCAAGAGGCGGGCCATCGCCGGGCCGGGGCGGCGGCAGGCGGAGATCGCGTCGGTCGCGCAGGTCACGGCCGGGCGCGGCGGCTTCGGCACGCCGCCGGCGCGATCCCGAAAGAGCACGCGACGCATCATAACGACAATGTCTTGAAAAAGTAACAGCCTTGTTGCAATGCGCAATAGGACCTTAACAATTCGAGACTTAAAAGTCACGTTTCGACCACGCAACGTTTGCAACAATTTGAAACCCCGGTGGGCTGGAAGCCGCTTGGCGCGCGGCTTTCGGGCCGGTGCGTCACACCGGGGGCGCGGTGCGGCGCAGGTCAGGCGCGCAGGCCGTTCGTCGGCGTCTTGCGGATCGCGGCGCTTGGCGTGGGAAGGCGGGCATGGCAGTCATCGCGCGGGTGTCGTGCGCGTTTCGCGTTTGTCGGGCTCGCTGGAACCAGTATGGACGAACCCCGAATCTGCAACGCTAGGATACGGATCGCGCTTCGTCAACGCGGGGGCCGGCGCCCCGAAACGGCGCATGGCGCACCCCGGTCTTCGTGCGGTGCACAGCGGCCGCGTGCCGCCCTGCCGGGCAGGCAAAAAAAGAGAGGCCGCAGCCTCTCGATCGGATCTCACCCCGGTGCCGGTCCCCCCGGACGGCATGTTGCCACTGGGCACCGTTTCCCCGTCATCGCGGCAACGCGCCGGCGCGTCGGCCTATTGGCGCGGCGCGGCATGCAGATGCGGGCGGCACGGCGAACTGCTGGCGTCGCGGGCATGCCCGCCGCCGGTCGCCTTCGCTACCAGCAACGGCGCAGGAGCGCAAAAGGTTGACGCGCGCGCCGGCCCGTTCAGTGGCACAGGCGGTTGAACAGCTCGCCCGCCACGGTGCCGGCAGCGACCTGCTGCGGCATGCCGGCCTGCGGCGCGCCGATGGTGTAGAGCGATTCGCCGCGCGCGTAGCGCTTCGAATACAAGGTCTGCTCGACCACCGCGTACATCGAGGTCGCGCAGTTGAAGATCATGCGCCGGAGCGAGGAGCGGATCTGCTCGCCGCTGGTGGTGCGGATCACGCCGGCCGGCGCGTTGCGCATCACGGCCACGCCCACTTCCGCGCCGCGGCGGCGCACCGAGGTCTTGTCGAAATAGGAGATCGCGCCGCTGGCGCCCGCGAGCGGCAGCCAGCGCTGCGGATCGGGCGCGCCGGTCTCGGGCGCCGCCACCGCGGTGCAGCCTTCGCGCGGCGTGGCGCGCAATGCCACGCCGCCGTCGGCGCCGGGGCATTGATACAGCCCCGGCGTGGCGGCGGCCGCGGCGGGACGGACCGTGCCGGTGGCCGTCTCGGCATGGGCGGCAAGGCACAGGCTGCCGCCCGCAAGCAGGACGATGGCACAGGAAACGGCGTGGAAAGCGGCGCGCAAGGACATGGACGGACCCTCGTTCAGGCAGAAAACAGGCCGCATTGTCGCATACGGTCCCGCCGCCGCCCCGCGCCGCGGGGCGCCGCGCTCAGCCCTGCTGACCGCGCCAGGCCACCAGGTCGGCGATGGTCAGTACCGGCAGGCGGTACATCTCGGCGAACGCCAGCGCCTCGGGGCGGCGCGCCATCGTGCCGTCCGGGTTCATCAGCTCGCACAGCACCGCGGCCGGCGCCAGCCCGGCCAGGCGGGCCAGCTCGACCGAGCCTTCGGTATGGCCGCGGCGCGCCAGCACGCCGCCGTCCACCGCCACCAGCGGGAATACGTGGCCGGGGCTGACCACGGCATCGAGGCCGGCGTCCTCGGCGATGGCGGCGCGGATGGTGGTGATGCGGTCGGCCGCGCTCACGCCCGTGGTCACGCCTTCGCGCGCCTCGATCGAGACCGTGAAGGCGGTGCCGTACTGGCTGCGGTTGTTTTCGACCATCGGGCGCAGGCCCAGGCTGGCCACCTTCTCGCGCGTCAGGCACAGGCACACGATGCCGCTGCACTCGCGGATCATCATGGCCATGTTGGCCTGGGTCAGGCGCTCGGCGGAAAGGATCAGGTCGGCCTCGTTCTCGCGGTCGTCATCGTCGAGCAGTACCACGGGACGGCCTTCGCGCATGGCGTCGAGCGCCCGCGCGATGCGCTCGCCGAGCGGGCGCTGGTCGGCCTCCGCGCCGGCCGGGAAAGCGACAACGGGTTGTTCCTGGGTGGGAAGTGACAGCATGAAACGCTCCTATTGCAACGATAAGCGGGCGTTCCAGGGGATCAGCGGAAAACACGGGCAAATCCAGCCGCGCAGGCGCGCAGCACGCGCATGCCGGGAGGAGCCAGCCGGGTTGTACCGCCCATCTTCTTTCATCCGGACTATGACCGTCGGCCCTGGCCTCTCACCAGGTCTGCTGACCCCGCACGGGAATGCGGGCGCTCGCGGGCTCGCCACGCGCTGTGGTGGCATACCGCCGGTGGGGACTTGCACCCCGCCCTGAAGACGTAACGATGCCGGCGCGCCACCATCGGGGATGGCAGGCGCGCCGGCAACGGCATGTTAGCACGGGTGCGCCAAGGCTTGCTTGGCGCGCCCCGGCCTAGGGCGCCACGGCCGCGGCGTGGCTGGCCAGCGCCTCCAGCGCCAGGCGCGAGGCCTCGTCGGCCGGGAAGAAGCACTCGATGCGCATTTCCTGCAGCGTCACGTCCTGCGGAATGCCGAGCGTGGTCAGCGTGGTGAACAGCGCGGCGCGGAAGCCGCCCGCCGCCACCGTGACCGGCAGCAGCGGCGGCGGCGGGCCGCCGGCGGCCTCGTCGTCGGCCAGCGGCAGGCCGCCCGGCCCGAGCAGATCCGGGTGCCAGGCCGCGATGCGCGCGAAGAGCGCGCGCGCGGCCTGGTCCTGCGCCTGCGTCTGCAGTTCCTGCCAGACCCGGCGCAGCAGGTAGCGGCCGACCTGGCGGGCGTTCCCGAGCGCCGGCCACAGCCCCTGCGGGTCGAACACCGTGAGCATCAGGTTGACGCGCGCATCGCCCGGCTCCAGCGTGGACGGCGCGCGCCCGCCGAGCAGCACGCGGAGCATGTCGCGGTAGGCCCGGTTGGCGTCGAGCAGGTTCCAGAAGCGGTCCAGCACCACCGCCGGATACGGTTCCTGCTTGCTCAGGATCAGCGCCACCGCCTGCTGCACCATCTGCAGCGCCGGCGCGCCGAGGCCGTGCTCGCTGTAGGCCGGGGCGAAGCCGCCGGCCAGCAGCAGCCGGTTGCGCTGGCGCAGCGGCACGCCGAGGCGGTCCGCCAGCGACAGCACCATCTCGCGGCTGGGCCGGGCGCGGCCCGACTCGAGGAAGCTGATATGCCGCTGCGACACCCCGGCGGCCAGCGACAGCGCGAGCTGGCTGTAGCCGCGCCTGCCGCGCCAGTAGCGCAGCAGGCCGGGAAAATCGGTGGCGGTCTCGGAGCTGGGGGTCAGGGTGTCCATGACGGCATTACAGCACGGCCGGCGCCGCGCGGCGATTACCTCCGAGGTAATCCCGCGCCCCTGCTACAGCACCCTGCCCCGCGTCTCGCTCAACGCCGCCGCGAGGCCGTACTTGCGGATCTTCTGGTACAGCGTGCTCTTGGCGATGCCGAGGTGCGAGGCGGTCTTGGTCAGGTTGCCGCCGCTGTACGCCACCGCCCGGCGAATCGATTCCGCCTCGGCCATCTCCAGCGAGTACACGGCGCCGGGCGGCACGGCAGCCGCGGGTTCCGCCCGAGCCGCATCGCCCTGCCAGGCGGCCGCGCCGATCTCCAGCGGCAGCTTGTCGACCGTGATCACGCCACCGTCGGCCATCAGCAGCGAGCCTTCGAGCGCGTTGCGCAGCTCGCGCACGTTGCCGGGCCAATCGTAGGCGAGCAGGCAGGCATAGGCGTCGTCGTCGAACGAGGCCAGCGGCAGGCCGTAGCGCTCGCACAGATGCGTGAGCCAGTGCGCCACCAGCGCGGGGATGTCGTCCTTGCGCTCGCGCAGCGGCGGGATGGCGATGTTGGTGACGGCGATGCGGTAGAACAGGTCCATGCGGAACTTGCCGGCGGCCACGTCGTCGCGCAGGTTCCGGTGGGTGGCGGCGACCAGCCGGAAACTGACCTTGCGCGGCGTGTTCTCGCCGAGCCGGTAGATCTCGCCTTCTTCGAGCACGCGCAGCAGGTGCGGCTGGATGTCGAGCGGCATCTCGCCGATCTCGTCGAGGAACAGCGTGCCGCGGTTGGCGGCCTCGATCTTGCCGGCCGCGCCCGACTTGCGCGCGCCGGTGAAGGCGCCTTCGGCATAACCGAACAGCTCGCTGGCGAGCAGGTCGCGCGACAGCCCGCCGCAGTTCAGGGCCACGAACGGCCCCTCGGCGCAGGCGCTGGCCTGGTGGATGCCCTGGGCGAACAGTTCCTTGCCGACGCCGGTCTCGCCCAGCAGCAGCACCGGCACCCGGGACGGCGCGAGGTGCTGCGCCTTCTCCACCGCCGAGCGCAGCGCGGCGCCGTTGCCGACGATGCGCGAGAAGGCCGGCGCCGGGGCCGTGCGCGCCGGCGGCGCGCCGCTGGCCGCGCGCTGCGGCACGGCCGGGATCACCAGCAGGAAGCCGAGCGTCTCGCCGGCCTCGCGGACGGTTTCGAGGCGGGCCAGCCGCAGCCAGTCCGGCGCGGGCCGGACGGCGGCGCCGGCCTGCCGGATGCCCAGGCCCGGCACCGAGAACCGGCGGTCCAGCGCGGTGTCCACGCCCAGCCGCAGCAGCGCCGCGGGCGCCTGCGGATTGGCCTTGACCAGTTGCCCGCATTCGTCGAGGACCAGCACGCCGTCGCTGCGCAGCGAGCCGAAGTGGCTGGCGCAGCGGTCCAGCAGCCGCAGGCGGCGCTCCATCGCCAGCTTGGCCAGGCGGCTTTCGATGCGCCCGGCCAGCGAGACCGTCAGCGCCAGGCTGTGCCGGCTATAGGTCTGCGCCAGGCCGGACACGTCGATGACGCCGAGCACGCCGCCGTCGAGCGGGTCGCGGATCACGGTGGCCGAGCAGGTCCAGCGCTTGATGCCGGCGCAGAAATGCTCGGCGCCGTGGATCTGCACCGGCTGCTGCAAAGCCAGCGCGGTGCCGATGGCGTTGGTGCCGCAGTTCAGCTCGGTCCAGTCGCAGCCCGGAATCAGGCCGACCTCGCCGGCCGGCTCGACGATGCGCATGTCGCCTTCCTGCTGCAGGATCATGCCGTCGGGATCGGCCAGCAGCATGATGGTGCCGGTCTGCGAGAGGAATTCGTGGGTCTGCTGGATCAGCGGCAGGCTGGTGCTGACCAGCCGCGCGTTCTTCTCGCGCCGCGCCCGCAGGCCGTCCTGGCCCAGCGGCGGCGGCGCGGCGCCGGCGCCGGGATCGACGCGGGCCACGAGGCAGCGCCGCCACGAGTCGTCCACCACGCAGCGCAGCTCGCCGGCATTCGCCTCGCCGCCGCCAATCAGGTGTTCCCAGGCGGACATGATGCTCGCGTCATGATCGGGATGGGAAAACCAGTCCATCGGTGTGCTGGCTGGATGCATGCCGTGTCTCCTTGCGGGGTCCGCCGGTGGCGGATCACGAATGGCCGGTGTGCCGGCTCGCTCTTTTTCGCTCTCTGGCTCTGCCTGCGCGGGACTGGCGCCCGCGTTCCTGGCCTGCGCCTTCGCTTGCCTGGCCGTCTGCTTTGCGCATGCTACTCCCGGCAGCGCCACCAGGGCCAGCCGGGACTTGCCCATCCCTGCCGGCAGACTGCGAGCAAATTCCACGCCACCGGCCCGGCGCCGCGCCACGGCGCGCGCGCGCCGGACCGCCCGCGCGGCGCCGTCCGAAAACAGGACGGCCGTCCGAAAATCGAACGGCCGTCCGGCCACCGGCCAAAACCGGCGGCCTGTCCACATGCGGTTGCCCGATGCGGAGGATGGGCTACATCGGCAGCGGAGCGCGCGTCAGTCCGCGCGCTCCGGCAGCGGCAGCTTCACCCAGTCGGTATAGAAAGCCTCGATGTCCGGCTCGAAGTCGTGGATCACCGGATACCACGGCGTGGGCGCCTCCACGTCGTGCATGGTCCCGCACTTCGGGCAGTAGTACTCGCGGTAGACCTGCCACTGGGTGTCCGGCGCCATCAGGTGCGGATAGACCTCGGTCATGGCTTCCTCGGTGTCGCGCACGTAGATGTTGGCGTGCAGCTTCCAGTTCTCCCGGTAGTCGCAGAACACATGGCCGCAGTCGCACTGCGTGACCCACTTGCGGGTCTTGGCCTGCTGCACGATGAACATGTGCGGGCCCAGCGGCAGCACGATGCGGTCGTCCCAGTCGAGCTTCTTCTGCAGCGCCTCGACGTACAGCTTGAAGCGCTCCGCGTCCTTGGGCATGGACAGCATGCGCAGCGTGGTGTCCCAGTCGAGCTTGCCGTCGACGAGGTTCTTGACCTGTTCACTGGTATAGGTAGACATCTTGCGTCTTCTCCTGAATCCTGCGTGATTGGATGTGCCGGGGCGGCCTTACTCTTCGACCAGCACCACGGTATGGACGTCCGGCATCTTGGACAGGTCCATGCGGTACTTGGAGCCGTAGGTCGGCACGTCGAGCTCGTCCTCGGTCAGGGTCCATGATTCCGGCAGGTCCCAGAACGCGCGGAACTGCTGCTCGAACTTCTGCGACAAGCCGAAGCTGGTGGCGAACATGTGCTGCACCTGGGTCGAGGCATGCTTGACCAGGATGCGCTCGCGCTCGCCCTTCATCCATTCCTGGGTCGGCTGCGAGCGCGCCAGGCGCTGGTTGCGGATCTCGACGCGCTGCAGCGCGGTCTGCCGGGCGTCCACCTTCCAGATGCCGTTGCCGTCCCTGGTCGCCACCGCGCCGTAGACCTTCTGCGCGTACTCGGGCAGCAGCACGGCGTTGTTCAGGTCGCGCTCGATGGCCTCCACCTCGCGGTCGAGCGGATCGCCGAAGCCGGGGCCGCCGCGCAGGTAGTTCAGGTACAGGTCGTAGTTGTCGTAGCAGTCCTCGGTGGTCATGCACTGCTGGTCGCGCTTGACGACGGCGCCGGCGTTGAGGTGGTTCTCGTAGTCCGGCAGGTCCGGGTTGGCGTCGCCGCCCAGCGGCAGGCTGTCGCCGCCGGCGATGCGCTCCTTCAGGCCGGTCTTGTGCGCCTCGAAGCGGTAGCCGGTGGCGGCCGGGTAGCCGCCCATCAGGCCCCAGTCGCTGTTCATGTAGCCGTTGCCCATGAAGAACATGGTCCAGTCCTGCGCCTTCCACACCATGCGCAGGGTCTCGAAGCCGCAGCCGCCGCGGTACTTGCCGTAGCCGCCGGAGTTGGCCTTGACGTTGCGCCCGAGGTAGAGCAGCGGCTCGGCCATCTCCCAGATCTCGATGTCACCCATGTCGCCTTCGGGGTTCCAGATCGCCGCGGCGTGGTTCAGCCCGTCCTTGATGGCGCAGGCGCCGGTGCCGCACGAGGAGGCCTCGAAGCTGTTGACCGCGTGGATCTCGCCTTCCTGGTTGATGCCGCCGCCCTGCAGCCAGTTGGAGGTATTGGCATTGCCGGCGTTGACCTCCTCCAGGTAGCCGCGGCTGAAATACGCCTGCGACAGCCCGCGCCACATCGCGCTCCAGCCGGACACCAGGAAGTGCCAGGCGTAGGCGTGGCCGGTGCGGCGATCGTCCGGGTTCATCCAGGTGCCCTTGGGCAGGTGGAATTCCGTGCCGAAGTAGGCGCCGTCGTTGATGCGCTGGGTCGGCACCAGGGTCTGGGTCATCATCACCCAGATGCCGCTGGTGAAGGCCACCTGGTGCGCGTTGTACGAATGCCAGCCCCAGCGGCTCGCGCCCTCGAAGTCCAGCCGCCACGAGCCGTCCTTGCGGATCTCCATCTCCACCGGCGAGTGCATGATCGAGTCGAGCTTGGCGAAGGCCGACGAGGTCTGCACGTCCGGGTGGTTGTAGGGCACGTCGACGAAGGCCACCTTGCGGTACTTGCCCGGCAGCGTCATGGCCTTGATGCGGGTCTGCAGGCCGCGCCGCCCTTCCTCGATCACCTCGTAGGCGAATTCCTCGTAGGCTTCCAGCCCTTCGTCGGCGATCACTTCCTCGATCAGGTCGCGGATCATGTGGCAGCCGGCGATGCGGGTGCGCTCGTCGAGGATCCAGTATTTCGGCGTGCGCACCGAGCGCTGGCTTTCGTGCAGCCAGTCGCGCAGCGGCGTGTCGTTCACGCCGGTCTTGCGGCAGGTGATCATGTAGCCGTCGCCGAAGCGCTGCACCTGCCCGGTCGACATCGAGCCGGGCGTGACCGCGCCGGTGTCGATCACGTGGGTCACGCCGCCCACCCAGCCCACCAGCTTGCCGTGCGAGAAGATCGGCACGATGGTGGCGATGTCGCACGGGTGCACGTTGCCGATCGAGCAGTCGTTGTTGGTGAACATGTCGCCGGGATGGATGCCGGGATTGCCCTCCCAGTTGTTCTCGATCATGTACTTGATCGCCGCGCCCATCGTGCCGACGTGGATGATGATGCCGGTCGAGGTCAGCACGCAGTCGCCGGCGGCGTTGTAGAGCGTGAAGCAGAGCTCGCCTTCCTGCTCGACGATGGGGCTGGCGGCGATCTTCTTGGCGGTCTCGCGCGCATGCACCAGGCCGCCGCGCAGCTTGGAGAACAGCTTTTCGTAGCGGATCGGGTCGCGCTCGCGGAAGGCCAGGCGCGTGAGCCCGTTGTAGTGGCCGGTCTGCGCGGTGCGCTCGAGTATCGCGTCGCGGAATTCCTTGAGCGTCTGGCCGGTCTTGAGCAGGTCGGCCAGGCCGACTTCCTTGCTGGACATCATGTTCATGGCGTGTCTCCTGTTATTTCGCTGCCTTGTTCACTTCCTTGAGGTGGAACAGGCGATGCTTGTCGAGCGTGGTGGCGAAGCCCTCCGGCACCACGAAGGTGGTGGCGTCGGACTCGATGATGGCCGGCCCGGTGATGGTGTTGCCCGGCTGCAGCGCCTCCATCTTCCACAGCACCGCGTCGTGCCACCGCTTCTGGCGGTAGAGCGGGCGCGTGCCGATGCGGGCCGCGGCCGGCGGCGTGGGGCCGCCGTCGGGGTCTTCGGGCAGCACCGGCTTCTGCGTCAGCACCATGCCGCGCATGATCGCGCCCGTCACCGAGAAGCCCAGTTCGGGCGAGCGCGCCGAGCTGGCGTACACGCGGCCGTAGGTCTGCTCGAAGGCATCGACGATGCGGTCCCAGTCGGCGGCGCCGGCCGCGCTGGGGATCGGCGAGTCGATCTCCAGGTCGTTGAGCTGGCCCATGTACTGCATGCGGTAGCCGGGGCGCAGGATCACGTCCTCGGGCTTGAAGCCGTTGATGCGGAATTCCTCGATCACCTTGGCGGCCAGGTCCGACCAGGCCTGCTGGATGGTCTGCGCGGCCTGCGCCTTGTCGGCCTCGGCCGCGCCCTGCGGCAGCGCCAGGTCGACGCTCTTGTCGTAGCGGTACTCGAAGTCCGCGCAGGCGCAGCCGAACGCCGAGAAGCCCGCGGCCCAGGCCGGCACGATCACGTCCTTGAAGCCCAGCCCTTCGGTATAGCCGTAGGTATGGACCGGCCCCGCGCCGCCGTAGGAGAAGCAGACGAACTCGGTCGGGTTGTAGCCCTTGGCGCTGACGTTGGAGCGCAGGTACTCGCGCAGCTGCAGGTCGAGCAGCTCGATCACGCCGGCGGCGGCGTCCTCCACCGACAGGCCCAGCGGGTCGGCGATCTGATCCTTGATGTGCTGGCGCGCGCGCGCCACGTCGAGCTTGATGGCGCCGCCGAGGAAGTTGTCGGGATTGAGGTAGCCGAGCACCACGTGGCAGTCCGACACCGAGACCGTGTCCAGCCCGCTCTCGGGCCAGCAGGTGCCGACCCGGTAGCCGGCGCTGTCCGGCCCCAGCTTGATGGCGCCGCTGTACGGGTCGAGCCGCACGAAGCTGCCCGCGCCCGCGCCCACGGAATCCATCGTCACCAGCGGCAGCGACAGCACCAGCCGCGCCATGTCCGGGTCGGCGGCGATGGCGAAGTTGCCCTTGGTGATGAGCGCCATGTCGAACGAGGTGCCGCCGATGTCGGAGCAGGCGATGTTGTCGTAGCCCAGCGTCTCGCCCAGCAGGCGCGAGCCGATCACGCCGCCGATCGGGCCGGAGACGATGGTGCGCGCCAGTTCCTTGGCCTTCCAGCTGATGGTGCCGCCGTGGGTGGCCATCACGCGCAGCTCGAACTTGGCGCCGTGCTTGCGGAAACGGTCGCTGACCTTCTTGAGGGTCTGGCGCGAGGGCTCGGCCGCGTAGGCTTCGAGCACCGTGGTGTTCATGCGGTGGCTTTCCTTGCGCTGCGGGTAGTAGTCCACCGAGGCGAACACCGGGATGTCGGCGCCGAGCTTCTTGAGCTCGTCACGCACGATGTCGCGCGCCTGCTGCTCGCTGGTGCCGTTCTTGTGCGACTGGAGGAAGCAGATCACGATGGCCCTGGAGCCGGCCGCCACCAGCTCGCGCGTGGCCTGGCGGGTCTCGTGCTCGCGCAGCGGGATCACGATCTCGCCCTGCACGTCGGTGCGCTCGGTCACGCCGCGCGTGCGCGACAGCGGCACCAGCGGTTCGTCGTAGCGGTGGGTGTTGAGGTGGATGCGCTCTTCCAGCGCGTAGCCGAGGTAGCTCTGGATCGCGCGGCCCATCGAGTGGACGTGCTCGAAGCCCTTGTTGACCATCAGGCCCACGTCGAGCCCCTTGCGCTGCACCACGCGGTTGAGCATCGCGGTGCCCGAATACACGCAGGTCAGCAGCTCGGGATAGACGTCGTCGACGCCGCGCTGCCAGTGCGCCAGCGCGTCCTCGGACGAATTGAAGATGGCCAGCGATTCGTCCTCGGGGTTGCTTTGCGCCTTGCCCACGACGAAACGGCCATCGGAGCGCACAAAGAAGGTGTCGGTCATCGTGCCGCCGGCATCGATGCCCATCACCTGGACTTGCGATTGCACTTCCATATCCATGTCTCCTTCCAGTGATTGCGTTCACGGCGGCTGCCGGGCAGCGCCGTTGCCAGGCTCGCCGCGTCGCGGGGCCCGGCTTCTCTCCGCAACCGCTGTGCCAGCGCACGGAAGGCGGTGAATTGTCTTTTGCATCAACGGGTTGGCGCGCAGCCGCCGGGTGGCGGCGAGGACGCCCGCGTAGCGGACGTCGCGATTTCGAACGGCGCCACCGTCCGGTTTTCGCGCTGTGGCGCGGCGGCGGGAGAGGTGGGGAAAGAGATGGCACGGGAGGTGGCCGGGCGACCGGAACGGCACGTCCGGCGCCGGCGCGCGCTTGCCGGGAACGGTTCCGACACATAGCAATGTTATGCTTTGGCCCTCGATAACTCCTGCGCGCACAGGGCGCGCACCCTGATGGAAATTGCCATATTACTGGCGCTGATTTTGCTCAACGGACTGTTCGCCATGTCGGAAATCGCGCTGGTGACGGCCCGCAAGGCCCGTCTGCAAAAACGGATCGAGGAAGGCGACCGCGGCGCCATCGAGGCGATCAAGCTGGGCGAAGATCCCACCCGCTTCCTCTCCACCGTGCAGATCGGCATCACCTCGATCGGCGTGCTCAACGGCGTGGTCGGCGAATCCACGCTGGCCCAGCCGCTTGGCGTCTGGCTGCAGGGCTTTGGCATGCAGACCGTCACCGCCGGCTACGTGGCGACCGCCATCGTGGTGGCCGGCCTGACCTACTTTTCCATCGTGCTCGGCGAGCTGGTGCCCAAGCGGCTCGGCCAGATGGCACCCGAAAGCATCGCGCGCCTGGTGGCGCGCCCGATCTCGTTCCTGGCGGTGGCTTCCACGCCGTTCGTCAAGCTGCTGTCCAGCTCGACGCGCCTGGTGCTGCGCCTGCTCGGCGTGACGAGCGGCCGCGGCCCGGCCGTGACCGAGGAAGAAATCCACGCGCTGCTGGTCGAAGGCTCGGAGGCCGGCGTCATCGAGCAGAACGAGCACACGATGGTGCGCAACGTGTTCCGCCTCGACGACCGCCAGCTCACCTCGCTGATGGTGCCGCGCGGCGACGTGGTGTGCCTGGACGTGGAAGTGCCGCTGGAAGAAAACCTGCGCCGCATCGAGGAGTCCGACCACTCGCGCTTCCCGGTGGTGCGCGGCGGCATGCACGACATGCTGGGCGTGGTCAGCGCCCGCCAGTTGCTGGCGCGCCGCCTGCGCGGCGAGCCCACCGACCTGACCGCGGTGCTGCAGGCGCCGGTGTTCGTGCCGGAGAGCGTGACCGGCATGGAGCTGCTGGAGAACTTCCGCGCCTCGGGCGGGCAGATGGCCTTCGTCATCGACGAGTACGGCGAAGTGCTGGGCCTGGTGACGCTGCAGGACCTGATCGAGGCCATCACCGGCGAGTTCAAGCCCGACAGCGCCGGCGAGGAATGGGCGGTGCAGCGCGAGGACGGCTCCTGGCTGCTCGACGGCCTGATCCCGATTCCCGAGCTCAAGGACCGCCTCGTCCTGCGCCACGTGCCGGAAGAGGACAAGGAGCGCTACCACACGCTGTCCGGCATGCTGCTGCTGTTGCTGGGCCGGCTGCCGCAGACCGGCGACACCGTGCGCTGGGGCGACTGGAAGTACGAGATCGTCGACATGGACGGCAAGCGCATCGACAAGGTGCTGGCCTCCGTGGTGCCGCCCGAGGACGGCGCCGACGCCGAGACCACCGGCTGACCGCGCGGCGGGCATGGCGCCCGCCCTCCGTTCCTCTTGCCCCTTCCGCATCCCCTCCCGCATTCGCCGGCCCGCTCCGCACCACCGTGGGGCGCCGCCGGCGAGACTTGATCGCCGTCAAGTCCGCGCGCCAGCGCACGATCCCGGCATCCGCCGCGCTTCGGGCCGCGCCCGCCCTGCCGTATGATCTTCGTTATGCCGAGCCAAGTGCGGCGCGGCGGCATGATCCACCAACACCCCTCCCATGCACCCAGACGCAGACGGCATCGTCGGCAAGCCGGAAGCGGACCTGCCCGACACCGGCGATTTCGCCGCCCTGCTGGCCGCGCGCCGGCAACGGCCAGGCGCGGCGCCCGGCCTGGCGGTGCTGGTCATCCACCTGGACCGCTTCAGCCACGCCAGCGAGACGCTGGGCCCCGGCCTGGCCGCCGGCCTG
>NZ_AQPL01000137.1:0-7801 GCF_000395345.1 Cupriavidus sp. WS
GGCGCGCTCGCCCGGCCGTTCCGGCAGGACGGCTTCGAGCTGTTCCTGTCGTCCAGCATCGGCGTCGCGCCGGACGACCCCGCCCTGCCCGCCGAACGCACCGTGCGCCAGGCCTGCGACGCCATGCTGCGCGTGCGCAAGCGCGGCGGCGACGGCATTGCCGGCGCCGACGGCACGGCGCCGTCCCCGCTCTCCTCGCCGGTCCTGGCGGCATTGCCGCACGCGCTGGCGCGCGGCCAGCTCACGCTGAACCTGCAGCCGCGGGCCATGCTGGCCGGCGGCGAGATCGCCGGCTACACGGTTAGGCTGCGCTGGCAGAACCCCGAGTTCGGGCGCGTGGCGCCGCAGGATTTCCTGCCCGCGCTGGAATCGCGGGGCCTGATCGGCGACGTGGCGCGCTGGCTGATGGAAAGCGCGCTGCCGCTGCTGGCCAGCCCCGGCATCGCCGAGCCGTTCGAGCTGAGTTTCCCGGTTTCCGGCACGCAGTTGCACGACCCGCCGCTGACCGGCACGCTGCTGCGCACGCTGGAGCGCCTGCGGCTCGACCCCGCCCGGGTCCGCCTGGAAATCCCCGCGGCGGCCGTGCCGGCGGGCGACCGCGCGGCCGCCGGCAGGCTCGCCGCGCTGCGCGACGCCGGCCTGCGCATCGCGCTGTGCGATCGCGCCGGCGCGCCGGGCCGCGAGCCCTTGCACGCGGCCCTGGAACGCCTGCGGCCGGACCTGCTGATGCTCGATGCGCGCGCCCCCGGCGGCGCTGGCCGGCCCGGACGCGAGGACACCGCCGCGGCGCACATGCGGGCCGCCTGCGAACTGGCCGGGCAACTGGGCCTGGCGGTCTGCGCCAGGGGCATCGAGACGCGCGGGCAGCTGGCCGGGGCGCGCCGCCTGGGGTGCGGCAGCGTGCAGGGCTACCTGCTCGCGCAGCCCTTCCCCGCGCACTGGCTGGCGCAGACGCATGCGGCCATCCGCGCGCGCGTGCGCGAGCTGCTGGCGCAGCCATAGGCCGCAGCCTCGCGGCGGCGCGGCGGCGCACCGTGAAAAAGTTACAAAATGCCGTGCCGGGTACCCCAATGAAGCGCGCCAACAACGGTAAAATTGCGGCGGACAAATCGACCAAAAGGAGTCTGGCGTGAAAAAAGGATGGATCTTCTGCGTTCTGCTTGCCACCCTGCTGGCGGGCTGCAATACGATGGCAGGCCTCGGCCAGGACATCCAGAAGGGTGGCCAGAAGCTCGAAGGCGCTGCCGACCGCAGCAAGTAAGCCGGACGCGCGGGCGCCCGCACGGGCGCCCGGCGGCAAGAAGCCGGCGCATCGCGCCGGCTTCTTGCGTTGTTGCCGCGGCCTGGCAGCGGTTCCCCGGACCGCGGCGGCGCTTCCGGCTATAGCAGTTCCTCCGGCGTAAACGGCGCCAGCACGTCGATCCACAGCCGCCTGGACCACGTGGTGTCCGGCTCGGTATCGAGCACGGCCGCATCCTTCCCCTTGCCATCCACCCATTGCACCGCGCCCGTGTCGGACAAGCGCAGCAGGTAGCTGTTGTCGTCGATGGCGCCGGCGAACAACTGCGCGACCTGCTGCGCCAGGCGCGGGCTGCGGATGATCAGGCCGGTCTCGGTGTTCTGGCTGGCCGAGCGCGGATCGAAGTTCATCGAGCCGACGAACAGGTTGGCGCGGTCCGCCACGGCGGCCTTCACGTGGAGGCTGGCCTGCGAGGACGTGAAATCGCCGACCGCCCGCTGCGGGCGGCCGGGGCGCGACTTCAGCTCGTGCAGCTCCACGCCGGCGCGCAGCAGCGCCGCCCGGTAGCGGCGGTAGCCCACGTGCACGATCGGCGCATCGGTGGCGGCCAGCGAATTGGTCAGCACCCGCACCTTGACGCCGCGCCCGACGAGGCCCGCCATCCATGCCACGCCCGCGTCGCCGGGCACGAAGTACGGCGAGATCAGGATGATTTCCTGCTGCGCGCCGCCCAGCATGCGGCCCAGTTCCCGCACCATCGTGTCCTCGCCTTCGGGCGCCTTGTCGGGCGAGGCCTTGTCCGGCGTGTCGACCATCACGCTGGCCGCGGCCCATTCCAGCGGCAGCTTGCCGTCGCCGGCGAGCTGCCGCGCCAGGAAGCTCGCGCGCGGATCGATGCGCGCCGGCGGCGCCGCGCCCCGGGATTCGCCGCGCCCGGACTCCGTCCGCGGGTCGGCCAAGCCCGGCTCCGGGCTCGCCGCGCTGGCGGGCTCGGCCGACGCCGCCAGTTCCTCGGGGCTGGCCAGCGCCTCCACCGGAATCGCCAGCGGGCTGTTCCAGTAGCGGTCGAACGCCGCCGACAGCCGCCGCACCGCGGGGCCGGCGGCGATCACGTCGAGATCCACGAAATTGGTGTCCGGCGCGCGCAGGAAGTAGGCGCTGCCGATATTGCGCCCGCCCGTCATGGCCAGCGCGTTGTCGGCGATGAACGCCTTGTTGTGCATGCGCCGGTTGATGCGGCGGATGTCCGCCGCCGACGACACCATGCGCGTGAGCCTGGAAAAGCGCCCGGCCGGGAACGGGTTGAACATCCGCACCTCGATGTTGCGGTGGCGCGCGAAGCGCAGGAAGGCGCGGTCCTTGCCGTCGCTGTGCAGGTCGTCGACCAGCACGCGCACGCGCACGCCGCGCCCGGCGGCGGCGCGCACGTGGCGCAGGATCTCGCGCGAGGACTCGTCGGCGTCGATGATGTAGTACTGCAGGTCGAGCGTGCGCGTGGCGCGGTCGGCCAGCGTGACGAGCGTGCCGAAGGCTTCCTCGCCCGAGGTGATGACGTGGAAGCCGGACAGCGCCGGGTCGGGCGCGCTCTGCGCCACCAGCCGGCCCAGCGCGGTGGCGGCGGGATCGGCCAGCGCCGCGCTCGGCTGGCGCGGCACGTCGCGCGGCAGGCTGGCGCAGCCCTCGGTGGCCAGCACCAGCGCGCAGGCCAGCGCGCGCGCCAGGCGGGCGATCCATGCCGGGCCGGCGCGGCGCTCTCGCGCCACCGCCCCCGCCGCCGTCACCGCCGCCGTCACCGTGAATCGCACCAGCATGCCGCCTCCAGCCGCGGGCCATCCAGGACCCGATACCGGAAGCTTAGGAGCTCGCGCCAGGCGCGGCTATCCGCCTTTGTCCGACGTGCCCGGCAAAACGGCGGCCAAGGCGGCGGCCACCCGGGGACGCTTCCGGCCGCTCAGGCCGGCTTGCGCAGCGCGGCCGCCTCGCGCGCCAGCGCGCGCACGCGCTCCCAGTCGCCCTTGGCCACGGCATCCTTGGGCACCACCCACGAGCCGCCCACGCACACCACGTTGGGCAGCGCCAGGTAGGACGGCGCGCGCGCCGCGTCGATGCCGCCGGTGGGACAGAAGCGCAACTGGGCCAGCGGGCCGTACAGCGACTTGAGCATCGGGATGCCGCCGGCGGCCTCGGCCGGGAAGAACTTGAGGAACTGGAAGCCCGCTTCGAGCGCGGCCATCGCCTCGCTGGCGGTGGCCACGCCCGGCAGCAGCGCCACGCCGGCGCCCTGCGCGGCCACGGCCAGCGCCGGGGTCAGCCCGGGCGACACGGCGAACTGCACGCCGGCCTCGCCCACGGCCTGGAGCTGGGCCGGCGTGAGCACCGTGCCGGCGCCGACCACCGCCTCGGGGAAGGCCGCGGCCACCGCCTTGATGGCGTCCAGCGCCACCGGCGTGCGCAGCGTGATTTCCAGCACCGGCAGGCCGCCGCCGATCAGCGCTTCGCTGACGTGCAGCGCTTCGTCGACCGAGGAGAATTCCAGCACCGGGATCACCGGCACGCCGGCGAAGCGTTCGATCAGGGAGGATTGAGTTTGCATGACGGGTATTCAGTCAGGTAGGTCGGACAAGCCGACGAGGGCACGAAAAAACAGCGAACCGGTCGCGCGCGAAGACCGCGCGAAGCGGGAAAGACCGGAAAAATCAGGCAATCACGGCAACCGACTGCGCCAGCCGGGCCAGCACGGTCTCGGTGGCCGGGATCGGCGCCACCGCGCCGTAGCCGGTGGTGGACAGCGCCGCGGCCACGTTGGCATAGCGCGCGGCCTCGAACGGATCGTCGCCGGCCGCCAGGCGCGCCACGAAGCTGCCGCCGAAGCAGTCGCCGGCGCCGGTGGCGTCGAGCGCCCGCACCGGGTACGGCGCCACCAGCGAGCGCGCCTCGGGCGTGGCCACGTAGGCGCCCTCCTCGCCCAGCTTGAGCGCCACCAGCCCGATGCCGCAGCCGAGCAGGTGGTCGACGATGGCGTCGCGGTCGTCGAGGCCGGTCAGCACGGTGATGTCGTCCCAGCTCGGCAGGCACACGTCGGTGAGCGAAAAGGCTTCGCGCATGATGCCGCGCGCGCGCGCCAGCGTCCACAGGCGCAGCCGCAGGTTGGTGTCCAGCGTCACCTTGGCGCCGGCCTTGCGCGCGTGCTCCATCGCCGCCAGCGCGGTGTCGCAGGCGCTGGTGCTGATGGCCAGGCTGATGCCGGACACATGCAGGTAGCGCGCCTCGGCGATGGCGTGGTGCGGCAGGTATTCATGGTGGTAGCGGCTGGCCGCCGAGCCGCTGCGCAGGTAGTCGAAGCGGTGGCCGTGCGCGTCGTGGCTGACGAAGTACACGCCGGTCGGCGCGCCGGCGTCGACGCGCACGTGGCGGGTGTCGACGCGCTCCTGCGTCCACAGCGCCAGCAAGCGCTCGCCGAAGCTGTCGTCGCCCACCGCGCTGATGTAGCCGGTGCGCGCGCCCTGGCGCGCCGCGGCGATGCAGAAGTTGGACGTGTCGCCGCCGAAGCCCTGCAGGTAGCGGGCGGGGTCGTCGGGCTGCTGGTTGAACTCCACCAGCGCTTCGCCGAAAGCCAGGATGTCGATGCTCATGGTGCGGGCGTCCTTCAGGAGGTTCCGTGGTTCCGTGATTCCGTGCGTGGCGGTCAGAAGAAGGTCTGGACGATGTCGGTCACGCGCAGGCTGCCGTCCAGCACCGGGATGTGGCGCCACTTGTCGAAGGTCAGGCACGGATGCGAGATGTCGAAGGCGATCATGTCGCCCACGCGGATGTCGTCGCCGGCGCGGATCCGCAGGTAGGCGTGCTGGTCCATCATGCCGCTCACCTCCCAGTGCGCGGGCGCCGCCTGCGGCGCGGCCGCGCCGGGCCGGTACAGCCGCGCCGGGACCGGCATGCCGGCATCGAAGGCCGCGTCGCGCTTGCCCATGCCGACGATGGCGCGCTCCGGCTCGGGAACCGACTGCACGTAGGCCCACAGCTGCAAGGCCGGCAGCAGGCCCTCGCGCATCTTCTGCGCGACCGGGTTGCTGGCCAGGATGCGCTCCTGCGCTGCGCGGTAGATGCCTACGTCGTGCGTCAGGTAGCAGCCCGGGCGCAGCACGATGTCCAGCGGCGCGCCGATCTCGGTGCGCGCGAATTCCTCCGCCACCACGTCGTACCAGGCCGAGCCCGCGCCCGACAGGATCACCGGGCTGCGGCCGAAGCGGCCGGCCGCGGCCAGCTCGCGCGTGACCGCCACGGTGCGTTGCAGGAAGGCGCGGATGTCGGCCTCTTCCTTCAGCACGCCTTCGTAGATTTCCACGCCGGCCAGCGACAGCGCGCCGGGCCAGCGCGCCAGCGCCGCCAGCACCGCGGCCTGCTGGCGCGCGTCGCGCACGCCGGTGCGTCCGCCCGCCACGCCCAGCTCCAGCAGGACCTGCAGCGTCTGGCCGCGGCCGCTGAAATACGCGCCCAATTGATCCGCCAGTTCCGGCGAATCCACCAGCGAGAAGAACTCGAAGCCGGGATCGCGCAGCAGGTCCGCGACGATCTCCATATTGCGGCGGCCCACCAGCTGGTTGGCCATCAGCACGCGGCGTACGCCGTGCGCATGGGCCGCGGCGGTCTGGTGCGCGGTGGCCAGCGTGATGCCCCAGGCGCCGGCTTCGAGCTGGCGCGCGAACAGCTTGGGCGCCATCGTGGTCTTGCCGTGCGGCGCGAGCTGCACGCCGTATTCGTGCATGAAGCGGCGCATCCACGCCAGGTTGTGGGCCAGGCGCTCTTCATACAGTACCGCCGCCGGCAGGCTCAGGTCCTCGGCCAGCAGTTGCCAGCCGACCTGGCCTGCGGCCGCCGGCGCCAGCGGCGCCTCCAGCTTGCCGAGCGCCTTGTTGAGCGGATCGATCATACCGGTCTGGTACTTTATTTCATGCATCTCTGTCATCACTGCGCAAAATTCCGATTGACGTAATGATAGCCTTGAAATTACGATATTTCACCCTTGTTATAAAGTAACATCCGTGGCGTGCCGAACCTTGCCGGCGCCGGCGGATGCGCGCACGTTCCGCCCTTACGCTTCGCCCTACGCTCCCGTCCATGTCCGCGTCCTTCGACATCCTTTCCCGCATCGCCGAGCGCGGCCCCACGCTGCGCCTGGCCGAGCAGAAGGTCGCCCAGGTGATCCTGGAGGACCTGGCCGGCGCGGCCGCGACCAGCATCAACGAGCTGGCGCGCAAGGCCGGCGTGAGCGAAGCCAGCGTGACGCGCTTTGCCAAGGCCATCGGCTGCCGCGACGTGCGCGACCTGAAGCTGCGCCTGGCGCAGGCCACCGCGGTGGGCCAGCGCTTCCTGCAGGCGCAGGGCGCGCGCACGGCCGAGCCGGCCCCGGCCACGCTGGCCGACAGCATCCATGCGGACATCCTGGACGCACTGGAAGTCAACCGCAAGCTGATCGACCCCGACCACATCGGGCGCGCCGCGCGCCTGTTGCTCGACGCGCGCATGGTCTACGCTTTCGGCATGGGTGGCGGCTCGTCCTTCATGGCCGACGAGGCGCGCTACCGCCTGGCCCGCCTGGGCCGCCCCGTGGCCAGCTACCAGGATGCGCTGCTGCAGAAGATGGTGGCGGCCACCCTGCACAAGGACGACGTCGTGCTCGCCTTCTCCGCCACCGGCAGCGTGCCCGAGATGCTGGCCAGCTGCGACATCGCGCGCGAGTACGGCGCGCGCCTGGTGGCCGTGACCGCGCTGGGTTCGCCGCTGGCCGCGCGCGCCGACGTGCTGCTGCCGGTGCGCACGCTCGAAACCGATTTCATCTTCAAGCCCTCGGCCTCGCGCTACGCCATGCTGCTGGTGATGGACGTGCTGTCCACCCAGCTCGCGCTGCTGCAGCAGGAGCAGAGCCAGGACCGGCTGCGCCGGCTCAAGTTCGTGCTCGACGCGCACCGCGGCAGCGCGGGCCCCGGCGCCGCGGACAGCCGCCAGCCGCTCGGAGACTGACATGCCCGCCTCGACCGACACCCCGCCGTCCGGCCTGCCGCCGTTCGACACGCTCATCCGCGGCGCCACCGTGCTCGACGGCTCCGGCGCCGAGGCGCGCCGCGCCGACGTGGCGCTGCGCGCCGGGCGCATCGCGCGCATCGCCATGCTGGACGACGATGAGGACGGCGGCGGCCTCGATCCCGCCGGCGCCGCGCAGGTGGTGGCGGCCGACGGCCTGGTGCTCGCGCCCGGCTTCATCGACGTGCACACGCACGACGACACCAACGTCGTCCGCCAGCCGCAGATGACGCCCAAGCTCTCGCAGGGCGTGACCACCGTGATCGTCGGCAACTGCGGCATCAGCGCCGCGCCGGTCGCGCTGCGCGGCGAGCCGCCCGACCCGATGAACCTGCTCGGCGGCGCCGAAGCCTTCCGCTACCCGGATTTCGGCAGCTACGTGCAGGCCGTGCGGGACGCGCGGCCCGCCGTCAACGTGGCGGCGCTGGTCGGCCACACCGCGCTGCGCAGCAACCACATGGACCGGCTCGACCGCGCCGCCAC
>NZ_AQPL01000138.1:0-6151 GCF_000395345.1 Cupriavidus sp. WS
CGACCGCGCCGCCACGCCGGCGGAGATCGCCGCCATGCGCGCGCAGCTGGAGGCGGCGCTGGCGCACGGCGCGCTGGGCCTGTCCACGGGCCTGGCCTACGCCAGCGCGTTCAGCGCCACCACCGACGAAGTGCTGGCGCTGTCCGAGCCGCTGGCGCGCGCCGGCGCGCTCTACGCCACCCACCTGCGCAGCGAGTTCGCCGAGATCCTGGAGGCGATGGACGAAGCCTTCCGCATCGGCCGCCACGCGCGCGTGCCGGTGGTGATCTCGCACCTGAAATGCGCCGGCGTGGCCAACTGGGGCCGCAGCGGCGAAGTGCTCGACGCGCTCGAGCGCGCGCAGCGCTGGCAGCCGGTCGGCTGCGACTGCTATCCCTACACCGCCAGTTCCTCCACGCTGGACCTCAAGCAGGTCACTAGCGACTTCGACATCATGGTCACGTGGTCCGGGCCGCATCCCGGCATGGGCGGCCGCCTGCTGGCCGACATCGCCGCCGGGTGGCAGACCAGCCTGGAAGACGCCGCGCGCCGCCTGCAGCCGGCCGGCGCGGTCTACCACGGCATGGAAGACGCCGACGTGGACCGCATCCTCAGCCACCCCGCCACCGTGATCGGCTCGGACGGCCTGCCCAACGACCCGCTGCCGCACCCGCGCCTGTGGGGCGCGTTCCCGCGCGTGCTGGGCCACTACGCGCGCGACCGCGAACTGTTTCCGCTGGCCGTGGCCGTCAACAAGATGACCGGCCTGTCGGCCGAACGCTTCGGCCTGGCGCAGCGCGGCTTCGTGCGCGAAGGCTACTGGGCCGACCTGGTGCTGTTCGACGCCGCCACCATCCGCGACGCGGCCAGCTTCACCGACCCCATGCAGCCGGCCGAAGGCATCGCCGCGGTGTGGGTCAACGGCGCGCTGTCCTGGCGGCAGCGCGCGGCCACCGGCGCGCGCGCCGGCCGCTTCCTGCCGCGCGCGCGGCGCGCCGGCGACGTGGCCGGCTAGCGGCGCCGCAACCCGATTTCAGCAATCCGCTTCAGGAGTCTTCATGGAAATCAGACGATTCGGCGTGGAAGGCGGCACCGGCTCCGGTGGCCAGCACATGCCCTTTGCCCGCGCGGTCGCCGCCGACGGCTGGCTCCACGTGTCGGGCCAGGTGCCGATGGTGGCCGGCGAGGTCATCGACGGCGGCATCGTGCCGCAGACCCACCAGGCCATCAGGAACGTGCTCGCCATCCTGGCCGAAGCCGGCTACGGCCCCGAGCACGTGGTGCGCTGCGGCGTGTGGCTGGACGACGCGCGCGACTTCGCCTCGTTCAACAGGATCTTCAGGGAATATTTCGGCGCCAACCCGCCGGCACGCGCCTGCGTGCAATCGAGCATGGTGGTGGATTGCAAGGTCGAGATCGACTGCATCGCCTACAAGAAGCCGGCGGCCTGACCAGCGCCTTCCGGCAAACACCTCAACCGGCCGCCTGCGCGGCCATTTTCATAACGGACGCGGGAGAGCCCCGCCGGACCCTCCGGCGGACCCCGCAGCAAGGAGACAATATGGGCGCCGTCACCGGAACCACACTATTGCTGTACGCGCTGATCGCCGTGATCGCACTGGTCGTGCTGATCGCGAAGTTCAAGCTCAATCCCTTCATCACCCTGGTCGTCGTCTCGGTGCTGCTCGGCTTTGCCGTGGGCATGCCGATGGGCGACATCGTCAAGTCGTTCGAGGCCGGCGTCGGCGGCACGCTCGGCCACATCGCGCTGGTCATCGGGCTGGGCACCATGCTCGGCAAGATGATGGCCGAATCGGGCGGCGCCGAGCGCATCGCGCGCACGCTGATCGATTTCTTCGGCGAGAAGAACGTGCACTGGGCGATGGTCACGATCGCCTTCATCGTCGGCCTGCCGGTGTTCTTCGAGGTCGGCTTCGTGCTGCTGGTGCCGATCGCCTTCAACGTGGCCAAGCGCACCGGCACCTCGATGGTGCTGGTCGGCATCCCGATGGTGGCCGGCCTGTCGGTCGTGCACGGCCTGATCCCGCCGCACCCGGCCGCGCTGCTGGCCGTGACCGCCTACGGCGCCGACATCGGCAAGACCATCCTGTACGCGCTGATCGTGGGCATCCCCACCGCCATCATCGCCGGCCCGCTGTTCGCGCGGCTGATGGACCGCTACGTCAAGCTGCCCGACGTCAACCCGCTGGCCGCGCAGTTCACCGAGGACGAGAGCAAGGGCACGCATGAACTGCCCGGCTTCGGCATCACCATCTTCACCATCCTGCTGCCGGTGGCGCTGATGCTGATCGGCAGCTGGGCCGACCTGCTCACCGCGCCCAAGACCTTCGCCAACGACTTCCTCAAGCTGATCGGCAACTCGGTGATGGCGCTGCTGATCGCCGCGCTGGTGAGCTTCTACACCTTCGGCAAGGCGCGCGGCTTCAACCGCGAGAACATCCTCAAGTTCACCAACGAATGCGTGGCGCCCACCGCCATCATCGTGCTGGTGGTCGGCGCCGGCGGCGGCTTCGGCCGCGTGCTGCGCGACTCCGGCATCTCCAACGCCATCGTCGACGTCGCCACCGGCGCGCACGTCTCCGTGCTGCTGCTGGGCTGGCTGGTGGCCGTGCTGATCCGCATCGCCACCGGCTCGGCCACGGTCGCCATGACCACCGCCGCCGGCATCGTCGCCCCGATCGCCGCCAGCGTGCCGGGCACCCGCCCCGAACTGCTGGTGCTGACCACCGGCGCCGGCTCGCTGATCCTGTCGCACGTGAACGACGGCGGCTTCTGGCTGGTGAAGGAATACTTCAACATGACCGTGGCGCAGACCTTCAAGACGTGGTCCGTGTGCGAGACCATCATCTCGGTGGTGGCGCTGCTGCTGACGCTGGCGCTGGCCACGGTGGTCTGATACCGGCTGGCGTTGCCCGAGGCGGGACGCTCGTCCCGCTTCGGCTTCGCGGCCCGGGCTGCGACCGGGCCGCGCTCCCTCCCGTCTCCTCCCTCCCTCCCCCTTTTTCGCTGCGCGGGCGTTCGTTTCCGTGGCTGCCCTTCGCCTTCGACATCCCTCCGTGGGCGGCGCAAGCCAATGGCGGCCGGCCGCAATCAATGAGACTTGTCGCCTTGCCGGCAACTCGCGCATCGCGGATAAACAGGCCATGCCTTCCCGCGAGACGACGTATCTACAACGTAGATACGAAATTTGACCACCACAACCAGCGTATCTACAATGGCTATACATCTACTGGAGCCTGCCGTGGAACTGTCGATTCAGAAATGGGGCAACAGCGCGGCCGTGCGGCTGCCCGCCGCGCTGCTCGAACAACTCAAGGTCGCCTTGGGCGACAAGCTCACCGTCGACGTGCGCCAGGATGGCGTCCTGCTCAAGCCCGCCCGGCCCCGGTACGCACTCGAAGAACTGGTCGCGCAGTGCGATCCCGCCGCGCCGATGCCCGCGGACCTGGCTGCCTGGCACCACGCCGGGCCGGCCGGCCACGAAGCATGGTGAAGTCCGCCAGGTTCGACCGGGGCGACATCGTGCGGGTAAGCCTGAACCCCACGGCCGGCCGCGAGCAGCAGGGAGATTTCCGCCCCGCGCTCGTGCTGTCGCCCGCCGCCTTCAACGCGCTCGGCGTCGCGCTGGTCGCGCCGATCACGCAGGGTGGCGACGTTGCCCGTTTCGCCGGCTTCGCCGTGCCGCTGTCCGGGTCCGGCACCGAGACCCACGGCGTCGCGCTGGTGAACATGGTGCGCACGCTGGACCTTGAAGCGCGGGGCGCAAGGAAGGTCGAGCGCGTGCCGGCCGAAGTGGTGGAAGACGCGCTGGCGCGCCTGCAGACGATCCTGGCGTGACTGGAAAGGCCGGGCGAGCGTTTGCCGCCGCCGTCGGCCGCGCCTCCGATGCCGCCCGGCAATGTCATGCCATTGCGTGTCCATGCGTGCCGTGCCGGCATGTTCCCGTCATGACGGTGCCCCGGTGAAAGCAGCGATGCGCAGAACGGGCAATTCGCAAGGGGTGCCGATCCCGAAGCCGATCCTGGCCCGGTCGGGCCTGGGAGACGAAGTGGACATACCGGCCGAAAATGATGCGCCCGGCGCCGCGCCGCGTCCCCGTCACCCTCATGAAGCGGGACGGCTCGCTAAAGAAAGCCGGGGTCGCAGCCGACAACACAATGCTGAACAGCCTGCGAGCGTTGCAGGAGGTAGTCGCGGAATGGCGCCGGGCAGGACGGACACGGGTTGCGCCCCCTGTCCGCCCGGCCTGGCCCAGGTTGTGCCCCCGCCCCGCGTAGCGAGAATGGCCGCCCGGCCACCGGCGCCACGCGCGGGGCAATGGCAACCCCGCATGGGAAAAAGACAAACACGGAGCCAGTTGTGACCATCGATAGCATCATGTCCAGAAAGATCGTCAGCGTGGTGTTCGACGATACCTTGGCAACGGTCAAGCACATTTTCGACGAGGCGAAGTTCCATCACCTGCTCGTCGTCGAAGACGAGAGACTGCATGGCGTCGTATCGGACCGCGACCTGCTGCGCGCGGTGAGCCCGTTCATCGGCAGCAACGTGGAGTCGGCCAGGGACCTCAACACCCTCAACAAGCGCGTGCACCAGATCATGACGCGCAAGCCGATCACGTTGCGCCCCGAGGCCAGGATCCCCGATGCCATCGCGCTGTTTCTCGCTCATCGGATCTCGTGCATCCCCATCGTGGACGCGCAGTTCCGGCCGGTCGGCATCGTCAGCTGGCGGGATATTCTGCGGTGGATTTCGGATGCCCCGGCGCCCGCGGATCCCGAACCGGACGACGCCGCGGCATGAACGCCGGTGGCATCCGGCCGCCCTGCGCCTGACATCGCCTGTCGGGACGGGTGCCGGGAGCCGCGGCCGGATCGCGGCCTGACCGGAAACTCGCGCCGATGCACGGCACCGACGGCCGCCCTGGCTCGTTCAACGCCGGAGCCGCGCTGGCCGGCAGGCATCGCGGCCCGCCGGCTTCCCGGTTCTATCTTCCCGCCACCGGCGCGTTCGCCTCGAACTTGGCCCGATGCGTCGAGAAAAACGTCCGCACGTTGCGCACGTTGGACGCGCCGGCGAACAGCCGCCGCGCGAACGCATCGTAGGCGGCCATGTCGGCCATCTCCACCGTGACGATGAAATCCGGCCCCGGCGAAACCCGGTAGCACTGCGTGACCGCGGCCTCGGCGCAGATATAGGCTTCGAAGGCGTCGTGGTCCTCGGCGGTCTGGCGGTCTAGGCTGATCTCGATGATGGCGGTCAGCGGCGTGCCGGTCTGGCGCGGATCCAGCACGGCGATCTGGCGCTGGATGACGCCGCTTTCCCTGAGCCGGCGCACGCGCCGCAGGCAGGTGGGCGCCGAGGCGTGCACGCGCTCGGCGAGGTCGGTGTTCGAGATGGCCGAGTCGGCCTGCAGGATGCGGAGGATGCGCAGGTCGAGCTCGTCCAGGAAGGTGCCGGGCAATGGGGGACTCCACCAGATCAGATGAAATAAAATTTCATCACTGTTTGATGATGACTGATTATTTCATTGTTTATAGATTTAAGAAAGAAAATTACATACCGATCCCTCTACCATGCTAACCGCTGGCCCGGCCTCGGGCCGATCATGAGGGAAAAACGGATATGTGCGGAATTGTCGGGGCGGTCGCGCAGCGCGACATCGTGCCCAATCTCGTCGAGGGCCTGAAGCGGCTGGAGTATCGCGGTTATGACTCCTGCGGCGTGGCGCTGCACCAGGACCGGCAGTTGGTGCGCGCGCGCAGCGTGGACCGCGTTGCCGCCCTGCAGGCCGACATCGCCCGGCAGGCGCTGGCGGGCTACACCGGCATCGCGCACACGCGCTGGGCCACGCACGGCAAGCCGGTCACGGGCAACGCGCACCCCCACTTCTCGCCGCGCGAGGAAGCCGCGCGCATCGCGCTGTCGCACAACGGCATCATCGAGAACCACGAGGAACTGCGCGCGGGCCTGGAGGCCAGCGGCTACGTCTTCGCCAGCCAGACCGACAGCGAGGTAATCGCGCACCTGATCGACCACCTGTACGACGGCGACCTGTTCGAGGCGGTGAAGGCGGCCGTGGCGCGGCTGCGCGGCAGCTTCGCCATCGCCGTGCTGTGCCGCGACGAGCCGCACCGGCTGGGGGGCGCCC
>NZ_AQPL01000139.1:0-21422 GCF_000395345.1 Cupriavidus sp. WS
GAGCCGCACCGGCTGGTGGGCGCCCGCAGCGGCATGCCGCTGGTGGTCGGCGTGGGCGAAGGCGAGAACTTCCTGGCGTCCGACGCGATGGCGCTGTCCGGCGTCACGGACCGCATCGCCTATCTCGAGAACGGCGACGTGGTGGACGTGCAGCTGCACCGCTACTGGATCGTCGATGCCGCCGGCCAGCGCGTGGAGCGCCCCGTGGCGCGGGTGGCGGCGCACGGCAGCAGCGCCGAGCTCGGCCCGTACCGCTACTACATGCAGAAGGAGATCTTCGAGCAGCCGCAGGCGGTGGCCGACACCTTGCAGGACGTCACCGCGGTCATGCCGGAGCTGTTCGGCGACAAGGCGTGGCGCGTGTTCAACGCGGTCGACTCGGTGCTGCTGCTGGCGTGCGGCGGCAGCTATCACGCCGCGCTGACGGCCAAGTACTGGATCGAAAGCCTGGCCGGGCTGCCGGTCAGCGTGGAGATCGCGAGCGAGTTCCGCTACCGCGAAAGCGTGCCGAACCCGAACGCGCTCGTCGTCGCGGTATCCCAGAGCGGCGAGACCGCCGACGTGCTCGGCGCGCTCGAGGTGGCCCGCCAGCTGGGCATGCGCCACACGCTGGCGATCTGCAACGTGCCGACCAGCGCGCTGGTGCGGGAATGCGCGCTGACCTTCATCACGCGGGCCGGCGTGGAGATCGGCGTGGCCTCCACCAAGGCCTTCACCACGCAGCTGGTGGCGCTGTTCCTGCTCGCCCTGACGCTGGCGCAGATCCGCGGGCGGCTTTCCGCGCAGGACGAACAGCACCACCTGCGCGCGCTGCGCCACCTGCCGGACGCCATGCGCCAGGTGCTGGCGCTGGAGCCGCAGATCATGGCCTGGTCCGAACTGCTGGCGCGCCGCGAGAACATGCTGTTCCTGGGCCGCGGCATGCACTACCCGGTGGCGATGGAAGGCGCGCTGAAGATGAAGGAAATCTCGTACATCCATGCCGAGGCCTATCCGGCCGGCGAGCTCAAGCACGGCCCGCTGGCGCTGGTCAGCGACGAGATGCCCGTGGTCGCGGTCGCGCCCAACGACCGCCTGCTGGAAAAGCTCAAGTCGAACATGCACGAGGTCAGCGCGCGCAGCGGGCGGCTGTTCGTCTTCGCCGACAGCGACTGCGGCATCGCGCCGAGCCCCGGCATCGAAGTGCTGCGCCTCACGGAATACTACGGGCCGCTGTCGCCGATCCTGCACACGATCCCGATGCAGTTGCTGGCCTACCATGCCGCGCTGGCGCGCGGAACCGACATCGACAAGCCGCGCAACCTGGCGAAATCGGTGACGGTGGAGTAGCGATGTTGCCGGCGCAGTGACGCCGTGGCGGGCCTGGACATGCCGGGAAAGCCGCATGCCCCGTCCCCGCACCCCGAATCCTGTCGGAACGGCACGACAGGCAACACGCAAGAAGTGACTCAAAGCCGATTCTTCGCGAGCAAATGTGAATGATGCACCGCCACAACGATGTTTTTGAGCAAACACTCCAATCCGCCCACTAGACAGGATTGGATTAGGGTTTATACTTACACCTGTCTCCTCCTTGTCTCCAACGACATGGATTCAACCCGCCCTTCGGGGCGGGTTTATTTTTTTCCGCCTCCGTTCGACTTCATCCGCAGGCCGCCGCCCCCGGCGTTCAGAGCATGAAACGTTTTGCAGCATTCGCCACGGCAAGCTGGTCGGCAGCCGCGCTGGTCTATTTCGGGCAGCACTCGACGGCCATGCTGGCCATGAGCGCCATCGTCGCCCTGGCCGGGCTGGACATCGCTTCCAGCCTCTGACCGGCACGCGGTCCCGCGCTCCATCGTTCTCCCCGCTTCGCCGCTGCGCGCCGTTTACCGCGCCGCCTTGACTGCCGACCATATATGAAGGTAGCCTTCACAGCTAACCTTCATAATTTCCCGCGACCGACATGACCGCCCCGCACACGGATTCCGACGCCGCGCACGCCCTGGCCGCCGAACTGCGCGTGGTGCTGGGCAAGCTGACCCGGCGGCTGCGCGAGAAGTCGCATTTCAGCCATCTCACCTGGACCCAGTTGCGCGTGCTGCTGCGGCTGGAGCGCGAAGGGCCGGCGACGGTATCGGCGCTGGCGCGGGCCGAGGGCATGCGCCCGCAATCGATGGGCGAGACGGTTGCCGTGCTCAAGGCGGCCGGGCTCGTCAGCGGCGCGCCCGATCCCAGCGACGGGCGGCAGACCGTCCTGTCGCTCACGCCGGCCTGCGCCGAGGCGGTCCGGGCCGGCCGCGCGGCGCGCGAGGACTGGCTGTTCCATGCCATCGAGACCCGGCTCGCGCCGGCCGAGCAGGATGCGCTCGCCGCGGCCGTCGCGCTGCTGGCGCGGCTGGTGGCGTCCTGACGCCGCCGCCCGACGCACGACATCGCACTCGCCGCTCCCCCTTCCCAAGGAAACGCCATGACAACGACCACGCTCGACCCCAGGACCGCCCTCATCGTCATCGACCTGCAGCAGGGCATCGTGTCCTACCCCACGGTCCATCCCATCGGCGAGGTGGTGAAGAACGCCGGCGCGCTGGCCGCCGCCTTCCGCGGCCACGGCCTGCCGGTGGTGCTGGTCAACGTGGCCGGCGGCGCGCCGGGGCGGGCCGAGCAGACGCGCAACTTCGGGCAGCTTCCGCCCGGCTGGGCCGACCTCGTGCCCGAACTGGACCGCCAGCCGGGCGACCACCTCGTGACCAAGCGGACCTGGGGGGCGTTTACCGGCACCGGCCTCGACGCGCACCTCAAGGGCCTGGGCGTCACGCAGGTCGTCATTGCCGGCGTGTCCACCAGCATCGGCGTGGAATCGACCGCGCGGCAGGCGCACGAACTCGGCTACAACGTCACGCTCGCGCTGGACGCCATCACCGACATGCGCCCGGACGCGCACGCCAACAGCGTCGCGCGGATCTTCCCGCGGCTGGGCGAGACCGGCACCACGCGCGAGATCGCCGAATTGCTCGGCGGGACCCGCGCATGAGCGCCGCCGCGGCACGGCGCGCGCGGGCGCCATGACGGACGGCACCCGCGGCGCGGCGTGAAGGCGCCGCGTTTCCCTGCCCGGCCAGCCAAAGCAGCGCTTCGCGCCGGAATGCGCTACGCTGCATGCCTGCGGTGTCCCGCCCTGCCATCCCATGCTTTTATGACAGTTGTCACAATCTCTTCATACGGGGAAGCAGGATGGCTACCCTCCCCCGCTATAGAATCGAACCCTAACTGGAGGAATAAAACGATGCCCAAAAAGCCAAGGAAGGTCGAGGAGTCAATCCCGGCTACTACCACGGCGCAAGGCCTGATCGCCCTGCTCGACCATATCGCCAACGCGACCGCCCAAGGCCAGCTGGACCCCGAGTTCGCCCGCAAGCTGGGCAAGCGGGCCCGCAAGGAAGCCGATGCGCTGGTCGCGGACGAAGTATTCTCCGCCGCGCACGGCGCGCAGGTGACGGCAGCGCTGCAGTCGCTGGAAGGCGCCATCGCCGACAGCGAAGGCGGCCTGCTGGGCAAGGCAGTGAAGCGCCTGCGCGACGCCGACAAGCGCGCGGCGGAAACCCCGGGCGCCTGAGCGTCCCCGCCACGGAGCGGGCTTGCGGCCCGGCCCGTGACTGGTCCTGCGCGCATCCACGTCCGTGCCGCGCGGGACCAGGTTGCAGCGGGGCATCGTCCAGCCATTATTTCGACAGTTATTTAAATATTGAAATCAGTACGGCCGCGTGGCCAACCGGAACCTGAACCTGACCGTGCGCGCCCGGATCCAGGGCGGATCCGGGGCCTGGGGTCGGGAATCAGGGATCGGGAGAAATGGCGCGCGCGCCGTGGCGCACGGGTGTCCCGGCATGCGCCTGTTTCACCGGGTCCGGCGCGGCGGCGCGCGCCTCGGCGGCGGAAATGGGCTGGAACGCGCCCGGCACGACGCGCGCCGCCACCTTGCGCGCGCCCGCCTCGCCCGGCCCCTCGGCGGCCGTGGCCGCCGCGGCGCTGCCGGAGGCCGGCCCGAGCGGCTCCGGACCCGCGCGCCGGTCATGGCAGATCCACATCGCGCGCTGCGGCACGTCGTTGAAATTGCCGTCGCTGGCGGCGAGGATGCGCGCCCAGACCTCGGGCGTGGAGCTGCGCCACACGCCGCACAGCAGGCGGCGAAAGCGCGGATCGCGCGCGGCCTGCCGCTCGATGCGGCCGATGAACGCGGGGCCGTGATATTCGATGAGGTCTTCGAGTTCGCCGGCGGCCAGGGCGCCGAGCACGCGCTCGTTGCCGGTGCGGGTCAGGATCTCCAGCACCAGCGCCCACAACTGGTCGGGGTCGTTGACGCAGAGCCAGTCGCAGGCCTGCCAGACCCAGAACGAACGCACTTCATGCCGGCCGATGGCCGGATCGTAGCGGCTGTAACGCTCGATGTAAGCGTTGACCAGGCGCTTTTGCTCATGGGTTTCCATCGTCCCCCCGGACTACCCGCCTGAAAAACGAATGGGTCCGGCCGGCGACCGCCGCCGCGCCCTGTCCCGGGCGACGGCCGGCAGCCGGTCCGGCTTGCCCCTGTCCGCCAGCGGCTCCGCGCTGGTCGACTCATGTACTGCCCCGGCTGTCCCCTCTGTACCGGGCCCCGCCCGGCAGCCACCCGTGCAGGCTGCCTCGCCACAACCGCCACCATGCCGCCGCCTGCAATCGGGCGGCGGATCCCCTGCGGCGGATCCAGAACAATGATAGGCGGCAATCCCTCGCCCGGATGAGTGAGCGGGGGCCGGGGCGGGTTAACCATGAGAATGCCCCGCCGCCGGCTCCGCGCTCCAGCGCTCTTGCCACGCCATCCTGCCCGCTTGCCGGCCACCTCCCACCCGCTCGCCGCGCCCAGCAGCGGCCATGCCATCTGTGAGAAGATGTCGGCCAGCCCCAGCAAGCAGGGAGATCGCCATGTCATCCGATCGACGCCGGTTCCTTCGCCACAGCACCTGTCTCGCCGCGGCCCTGACCGGCCTGTCCGGCAGCGCCTGGCCCGCCGCGGGGCCGCATGCGCCGGGCCCGCTGCGCCGCCTGATTCCCGGCGGCCGCGAGACCCTGCCCGTGATCGGCATGGGCACCTCCGACACCTTCAACGTGGGCACCGAGGCGAGCGAGCGCGCCCCGCTGGCCGAGGTGCTGGCGCTGCTGCTGCAGACGCCCGGCGCCGTCATCGATACCGCGCCCAGCTACGGCAGCGCGGAGGCCGTCACCGGCGACCTGCTGCGCAGCGCGCAGGCCCGCGCCAAGGTGTTCCTCGCCACCAAGATTTCCACCTCGGCCGGCAGTCCGGCGCAGGCGCAGTGGGCGCAATCGCTGCGCGACCTGCGCAGCGACAGCGTGGACCTGCTCCAGGTGCACAACCTGATCGACTGGCGCGACAACCTGCGCTTGCTGCGCCAGCTCAAGGAACAGGGCAAGACGCGCTATGTCGGCATCACCCACTACCGCGAGGACGCGCACGAGGCGCTGATCCAGATCGTGCGCGCCGAGCGCCTGGACTTCGTCCAGCTCAACTACTCGCTGGCCGAGCGCAATGCCGAGCGCACGCTGCTGCCGCTGTGCCAGGAGCGCGGCGTGGCGGTGCTGGTCAACCGCCCGTTCCAGGACGGGCGGCTGTTCCGCGCGGTCAGGGACCGGCCGCTGCCGCCGCTGGCGGCCGAGCTCGACTGCGCCTCCTGGGGCCAGCTGTTCCTGAAATTCATCGTCAGCCATCCGGCGGTGACGGCGGCCATCCCCGCCACCTCCAAGCCGAGGAACATGCAGGACAATCTCGGCGCCGGCTTCGGCCGCATGCCCGACGCCGGCCAGCGCGCGCAGATCGCCGCGCTGCTGGCCTGAACCGGCCATGAGCGCACCGACCCTGGCAGCCCGCCGCGGCCTCGGCATCCAGCCCGGCGAAGGCAGCGCCGTGGTGGCCGGCTTCCTGTTCTTCTTCTGCCTGTTCGCCAGCTATTTCATGCTGCGCCCGGTGCGCGAGACGATGGGCATCGCCGGCGGCGTGCGGAACCTGCAGTGGCTGTTTACCGCCACCTTCGTGGTGATGCTGGTGGCGATTCCCATCTACGGCCTGTGCAGCGCGCGCCTGCCGCGCCGCCGCTTCGTGCCGTGGGTGTACGCGTTCTTCGTCGCCAACCTGGTGGGCTTCGCGCTGGCCACGCGCGCCGCGCCCGACAACCTGTGGCTGGCGCGCGCGTTCTACGTGTGGCTGTCGGTGTTCAACCTGTTCGTGGTGTCGGTGGCGTGGAGCCTGATGGCGGACGTGTTCCGCCCGGGCCAGGCGCGGCGCCTGTTCGCGCTGCTGGCCGCGGGCGCCAGCGCGGGCGGGCTGGCCGGCCCGGTGCTGGGCGGCTGGCTGGTGCCGCGCATCGGCCTGACCGGGCTGATGCTGCTGTCGGCCGCGCTGCTGGCGGCCACGCTGCCGGGCGCGGGCTTCCTGTTCGGCTGGCGCCGGCGCGCCGGCGCGGGCGTGCCGGTGGCCAACGACCCGGTGCTGCCGCAGGACCCGGCCCGGCCCATCGGCGGTGGCCTGTGGGCCGGGCTGACGCTGGTGGCGCGCTCGCGCTACCTGCTCGGCATCGGCCTGTTCGTGATCCTGCTGGCCACCGCCAGCACCTTCCTCTACTTCGAGCAGGCCCGGCTGGTGGCGCAGACCTTCCCCAGCCGCACGCAGCAGACCCAGGTGTTCAGCGCCATCGACGCCGTGGTGCAGGGCCTGACCATCCTGGTCCAGGTGTTTTTCTCGGGGCGCATCGCCCGGCGCTACGGCGTGACCATGCTGCTCGGCGCGGTGCCGCTGGCCACCGGCCTGGGTTTCCTCGCGCTGGCGCTGTGGCCCGCCTTCGGCGTGCTGGCGGCGGTCATGATCCTGCGCCGCGTGGGCGAATACGCGCTGCTGCGCCCGGGGCGCGAGATGCTGTTCACGGTGGTGGACGCCGAGACCAAGTACAAGGCCAAGAACGTCATCGACACCGCGGTCTACCGCGCCGGCGACGCCGTCAGCGCATGGATCAAGACGGCCATCGACGCCTTCTCCGGCCATCCCGCCGTGGTGGCGTTCACCGGCGCCGTGCTGGCGCTGGGCTGGGCCTGGCTGGGCTGGTGGCTGGGCCGCCGGCACGAAGGCCGCGCCGGCACCGAGCCGCCGGCCGCGCGGCTGGAAGCGGCGCCCGGGCGGCCCGGCGGCGCATGAGATTGCGGGCCTTGCGCACGGCCGCGCGCGCGTGGCTGCCTGCCGCTGCGCTTGCCACGGTCCTGGCCGCCGCGGGCTGCGCCGGTCCGCCCGCTCCCGCACTCACTCCCGCGCCGGGCCCGGCCGCGCTGGCGCTGCTCGGCGAGCAGCGCATCGCCCTGCGCCAGCCGTTCCGGGACACCATCGTCGGCGGCCTGTCCGGGATCGACTACGACGCCCGCTCCGGCACGTGGTTCCTGGTCAGCGACGACCGCTCGGCGCTCGGCCCGGCGCGCCTCTACACCGCCACGATGCGCTACGACGCGAACGGGTTCCACGCGCTTGCGCTCGACGGCGTGATCGTGCCGCGGCAAGCCGACGGCACCGTTTTTCCGGGCCGCCGGCAATGGCTCGAGGGCCGCGGCGAGGTGCCGGACTTCGAAGCCGTGCGCATCGATCCACAGGACGGCAGCCTGTGGCTGGCCACCGAGGGCGACTGCTCGCTCAAGGAAGACCCGGCCGTCATCCACGTGGCGCGCGACGGCCGCTACCTGTCCCGCATCGCCGCGCCTGCGATGTTCGCCATGTGCCGGCAGGCGGGCTACGGCTCGCGCGACAACCTGACCTTCGAGGGCCTGAGTTTCTCGCATGACGGCAGCTCGCTGTGGGTGGCGATGGAAGGCCCGCTGCAGCAGGACGGCCCGGAACCCGCGCGCGGCCACGGCGCCGTCGCGCGCATCACCGAGTTCGCGCGCGACGGCCGCGTGCTGCGGCAGGTCGCCTACCCCGTCGATGCCATCCCCGCGATGCCCGGGCAGGACGTGCCGGCCAACAATGGCGTCACCGAGATCCTGGCGGTGGACGCGCACCGCCTGCTGGTGCTCGAGCGGGCCGCGGTGCGCCAACCCGACGGCAGCTTCGCCAACGACATCCGCCTGTACGAGATGGACCTGCGCGGCGCCAGCGACATCCGCGACCTGCCCGCGCTGGCGGGCGCGGACTACGTGCCGGCGCGCAAGCGGCTGGTGTCCGGCCTGCGCAAGCTGGCGCTGCCGCGGCTGGACAACCTGGAAGGACTGGCCTGGGGACCGAAGACGGGGCGCGGATGCGCCACGCTGGCGATGGTGTCGGACGACAACTTCAACCCGCGGCAGGTCATGCAGGTGCTGGCCTTCGACGTGCTACCGGACAGCGGCATCTGCCCGCCATGAACGTCGCCAGAACACGGGGGCTGGTCCGCGAACCGGCTTCTTTTGGCCTCTTTTAGCCTCCTCCCGCTCCCCGCCACCCCGGCGAACGCCGATAATGGTGACGGAATATTACCAACCCGGCAGCAAGCACCAATGAGATTCCCCATGAAAACACACCGGATCCTCGCCAGGGCAGCCGTGCTCGGCGCCAGCCTCGCCGCCCTCGCCCTGGGCGGCATCGCCCACGCGCAACTGCCACCGCCCCAGCCGCAAAGGCCGCAGGGCGAGCGCGCCACCGCCACGCCGCTGCCGGCGCAGCCCGCGCCGCACAAGCGACACAAGCACAAGCACCGGCATCACCACAAGAAGGCGCAGCCGTCGCCGGGCGCCCAGCCGTCGGCCGTGCCGGCGCCCGCGGCTGGGCCGCAGCCGTCCCCGCCGCCGCGCCCGGCGCCCTGAGCCCGGCGCGCGCGCAGGGGGCGGCACGGGTCGGGCCGGCGTTACATCTGCTAACCGCGCCGTAATATTGCAGTGACACCTTGGGCCTAGCATGACTTCATGGCCAGCGCGCTTGCGCCGGCCGCCATCAGGATCAGGAGCCAGTCATGCGCAATCCCACTCGTGCCAGCCGTGCAGTCCGTGCCATCGGCGCCGGCCTGCTTGCCGCCTCGCTGCTCGCGGCCGGTCCCGCCTCGGCACACGGGCGCGATCATGGCCGTGGCGGCGGCGGCGGTGCCGCCGCGGTGCTGGCCATCGGCGCGCTGGTCGGCCTGGCCGTCGGCGCGGCCGTGGCCAGCCAGCCGGTGATGGCCGCCGCGCCCGCGCCGGCCTACGCGCCGCCCCCGGGCTACTGCTACAGCAACTACGACCGCGCCTACGTGCCGTGCGGCCCGCAGCCGGTGCAGGCCGTGCCGTACTACCAGCAGCAGCCCTATCCGCAGCAGTACCAGCAGCCGTATCCGTCCTACTGAGCTGGCACACGCGCCGCCGCGCGGCCCTCGGGGCTGCGCGGGCGCGCCGTCTTCCCGCCGCCGGCCACATCTCTCCCCGCCCGTTCCTCCCCCTCCCGCCCGCGCGGCGCGCCTCCGTCCGGCATTTTCATTCAATGAAAATTTCCAGCCATTGTTTGACGCTGAAACCAGCACGTGAATAAGATCACCGCCAGCAGTTTTCAATAAACAAAACGCCGCGGCGCACCGACGCACGCGGCAATGCCACCATGCGCCGCCATCCTGGCGGCGCCTGCGAGGAGACAACCATGAACCGACGCGCCACCCTGCGCCTGGCCGCGCTGGCCTGTGCCGCCCTGTGCGCCCCGCTCGCGCTGACCGCGCTGCCGACCAGCGCGGCTCACGCGGCCGAAGCCTATCCGTCCAGGCCGATCCGGCTGGTGGTGCCGTTCACGCCGGGCGGCACCACCGACATCCTCGCGCGGCTGGTCGCGCTCAAGCTCGGCGAGGCGCTGGGCCAGACCGTGGTGGTGGACAACCGGCCCGGCGCCGGCGGCAACATCGGCGCCGAAGCCGTGGCCAAGGCCGCGCCGGACGGCTACACGCTGCTGATGGGCACGCTCGGCACGCAGGTCACCAACCAGTTCATCTACGCGCGCATGCCCTATGACTCGGGCAAGGATTTCGCGCCGGTCACGCTGGTGGCCAACTCGCCCAACGTGCTGCTGACCAACGCCACGCTGCCGGTCAAGTCGGTGGCCGAGCTGATCGCGCTGGCGAAGCAGCAGCCGGGCAAGCTCAACTATGCGTCCACCAGCACCGGCGGCTCGCCGCATCTTTCCGGCGAGCTGCTCGACAGCATGGCCGGCGTGAAGATGCAGCACGTGCCGTACAAGGGCGCCGCGCCCGCCATGACCGACCTGCTGGCCGGCCAGGTCAACCTCATGTACGACAACCTGCCCTCGGCGCTGGCGCAGATCCAGGCCGGCAAGGTGCGCGCGCTGGCCGTGACCACGCCGCAGCGCGCGCCGGTGCTGCCGGACGTGCCGACGGTGGCGGAATCGGGCCTGCCCGGCTACGTGGTGAACTCCTGGTTCGGCCTGCTGGCGCCGGCCGGCACGCCGGCCGCGCTGGTGGCGCGCATCCAGCAGGCGGTGGCGCGCATCCTGGCCACGCCGGAGGTGCGGCAGCGCGTCGAGCAGCTTGGCGCGGTGCCGGGCGGCGACACGCCGGCCGCCTTCGCGGCGGTGATCCGCGCCGATACCGAGAAATGGTCGCGCGTCATCAAGAACGCGGGCATCCAGGCGCAATAGCCGGCCGCCCCACAGACAAGGAATTCCTCATGGCAACAAGGACCATCCGCATCGGCTCGGGCTCGGGCTGGTGGGGCGACCGCGTGGAACCCGCGGCGCTGAGCGCGCAGCACGGCCGGCTCGACTTTCTCTGCTTCGAGACGATGGCGGAAGCCACGGTCTCCGCGGCGCAGGTGCGCAAGCGCCGCGACGCCAGCTTCGAAGGCTACGACACCTATCTCGACGAGCGCATGCGCGCGGTGCTGCCGCACTGCATCGCGCAGGGCACGCGCATCGTCAGCAACCAGGGCTGGATCAACCCGCTCGGCGCGGCGCGGCGCATCGCGCAGCTGTGCGGGGAGCTTGGCCTGCCGCGCGTGAAGATCGCCGCGATCACCACCACCGACCTGACCGGCACCATCTGCGACCAGGCGCTGGAGATCCTGGAGAGCGGCGCGCCCATCGCCACGCTGCGCGAGTCGCTGATCTCGGCCGAGCCCTACGAGGGCGCCGCGCCCATCGTGCGCGCGCTCGAAGCCGGCGCGCAGATCGTGGTCACGGGGCGCGTGGCCGATCCCTCGCTGTTCCTCGCGCCGATGATGCACAGCTTCGGCTGGCGCGCCGACGACACGGCGCTGCTGGCGCGCGGCAGCGCCATCGGCCACCTGCTCGAATGCGGCGCCCAGGTGACCGGCGGCTACTTCGGCGACCCCGGCTACAAGGACGTGCCCGAGCCCTGGAACCTGGCCTTCCCCATCGCCGAGGTGGACGCCGAAGGTACCGCCGTGATCTCCAAGGTGGCCGGCACCGGCGGGCGCATCGACCTGCAGACGGTGAAGGAGCAGATGTTCTACGAGGTGCACGACCCGCGCCGCTACATCACGCCGGACGTGGTGGTGGACTTCACCACGGCGCAGCTCGAGCAGGTCGCGCCCGACCAGGTCCGCATCGGCGGCGTGGGCGGCGCGCCGCGCACGCCCACGCTCAAGGTCTCGCTGGGCTGCACCGAGGGCTTCATCGGCGAGGACATGTTCTTCTACGCCGGTCCCGGCTGCCTGGAAAAGGCGCGCCTGGCCAAGACCATCCTCGAGCACCGCTTCCGCCTGGCCGGGCTGCGGGCCGAGGCGCTGCGCATCGACTTCCTCGGCGTCAATGCCATCCACGGCGACGCCTCGCCAGCGCCGGCCTGCGAGCCCAACGAGATCGCCGTGCGCGTGGCCGCGCGCACGCGCACGCGCGCCGAGGCCGCCAAGGTCGGCCGCGAGATCGACAGCATGGCGGTGTGCGGGCTGGCCTCCACCGGCAAGCGCGTGCCGCACCAGGAACGCACGCGCGAGATCATCGGCGTGTGGTCCGCGCTGGTGCCGCGCGAGCAGGTCAGCTCCGACATCCACTACCTTTGAGGCAACCCGCGATGAAGGTTTCACTGAGGCGCCTCGCGCATACCCGCTCCGGCGACAAGGGCGACATTTCCAACACGGCGGTGATCGCCTACGACCCGGCCTTCTATCCCCATCTCAAGGCACAGCTCACCGCCGCCGCCTTCAAGGCGCTGTACGGCGGCGTGGTCAGCGGCAAGGTGGAGCGCTTCGAGGCCGACGGCCTGCAGGTGCTGAACTTCGTGGCGCATGGCGCGCTGGGCGGCGGCGTCTCGCGCAGCCTGGCGCTCGACAACTACGGCAAGGCGCTGGCGAGCGCGGTGCTGCGCTTCGAGGTGGAAGTGCCGGAAGAACTGGCGCCGCTGCTGCGCGGGCCGGCCGGCTGAGCACGCCGCGCGCCTCAGTCCACCAGCACGCGGCGCGCCCACGCGCTGGTGACGCGCCGCGCTTCCTCCTTGAGCACACGCGCCATCTTCGCCTCGCGCGCCAGGATGCGCTCGCTGAGCGCCGCCACGCTCAAGGCGCCGATGGGCCGGCCCTCGTAGTCCAGCAGCGGCACGGCGATGCCGCCCATCTTGTCCACCACCCAGTCCAGGAACAGCGCGTAGCCGCGGCCGCGCGCCGCGTCGATCTGCTCGCCGATCACCTCGGCGTTCAGGCGCGGATAGCGCGCGCGCTGGCTCTTGCCCAGGCGGAAGCGCGCGGCGCGCTCGGCCTCGGGCATCCACGCCAGCACCGCCAGGCTGCCGGCGCCCACGCCGAGCGGACGCCGCGTGCCGATCTCCACGTAGTTGGCGCGGATCGGGAAGGTGCCCAGCTCGATGTCCGCCACCACCGATTCGCCGCGGCTGGCCAGCGTCAGCACCGCGGTGTCCCCGAATACCTCGACCAGCCGCTCCAGGCTCGGCCGCGCCAGCGCGCGCAGGTCCACGCGGCGCTGCGCCACGTCGGCCAGCTGGAAGATTTCCGGGCCGATGCCGAAGCGGCGGCCGGCATCGCGCGTGACGAAGCCCTCCGCCACCAGCAGCTCCAGCAGGCGCGAGGCGGTGGCCGGATCGAGGCCGGTGGCGCGCGCCACGTCGGACAGGCGGCGCACCTGCGGGTCGGACAGGGCGCGCAGGATCCACAGCGCGCGCTGCACGGGAGAGGCGCGCGAGGCGGGAGGCATAGCTGGCGGCGGCGTCGGATCGTCTGTCATGAGCCGGTCATTTAAGCGGTTGCCTCGCCGGCGGTCAATCGGGAGCACTCCGGCCCTCGCCCGCGGCCAGCCCGCGATTCCGGCCAATCTGGGGGCGGCGCGGGCCAAATCCGCCGCCTCGGGCGCCAACGGCCAGCCGGATGGTCGTATAGTCTTCCCCTGACGAACGAATCGCCCCCGCGCCGCGCCTCCCCATGCCGGCGCCGGGCTCGTTGCGCCCCGACACACACCGTGCCGGCCAGCCGGCCGCCGCCACACGACAAGGAAAACCGATCATGAAGACCAAAGCCGCCATCGCCTGGAAAGCCGGCGCCCCGCTGACCGTGGAAGACGTCGACCTGGACGGCCCGCGCGCCGGCGAAGTGCTGGTGGAGATCAAGGCCACCGGCATCTGCCATACCGACTACTACACGCTCTCGGGCGCCGACCCCGAAGGCATCTTCCCGGCCATCCTCGGCCACGAGGGCGCCGGCATCGTCACCGACGTGGGCCCGGGCGTGACCTCGCTCAGGCCCGGCGACCACGTGATCCCCCTCTACACGCCGGAATGCCGCCAGTGCAAGTTCTGCCTGTCGCGCAAGACCAACCTGTGCCAGGCCATCCGCGCCACCCAGGGCAAGGGCCTGATGCCGGACGGCACCTCGCGCTTTTCCATCGGCGGCAAGCCCATCTTCCACTACATGGGCACCTCCACCTTCGCCAACCACATCGTGGTGCCGGAGATCGCGCTGGCCAAGATCCGCCCGGACGCGCCGTTCGACAAGGTCTGCTACATCGGCTGCGGCGTGACCACCGGCGTGGGCGCGGTGCTGTTCACGGCCAAGGTCGAAGCCGGCGCCAACGTGGTGGTGTTCGGCCTCGGCGGCATCGGCCTGAACGTGATCCAGGCGGCCAAGATGGTGGGCGCCGACAAGATCATCGGCGTGGACCTGAACCCGGGCCGCGAGGCGATGGCGCGCAAGTTCGGCATGACGCATTTCATCAACCCGAACGAGGTCGAGAACGTGGTCGACCACATCATCCAGCTCACCGACGGCGGCGCCGACTACTCGTTCGAGTGCATCGGCAACACCAAGGTCATGCGCCAGGCGCTGGAGTGCTGCCACAAGGGCTGGGGCAAGTCGATCATCATCGGCGTGGCCGAGGCCGGCGCGGAAATCTCCACGCGCCCGTTCCAGCTCGTGACCGGGCGCGAATGGAAGGGCTCGGCCTTCGGCGGCGCGCGCGGCCGCACCGACGTGCCCCGGATCGTCGACTGGTACATGGAAGGCAAGCTCAACATCGACGACCTGATCACCCACACGCTGCCGCTGGAGCGCATCAACGAAGGCTTCGACCTGATGAAGCGCGGCGAGTCGATCCGCTCGGTGGTGCTGTACTGAGGCCGGCCATGAGCACGCTCGAACTGCTCTCGGAGCACGGCTGCTTCGGCGGCGTGCAGCGCTTCTACCGGCATGCCTCGCAGGCCATCGGCCTGCCGATGCGCTTCTCGGTGTTCCTGCCGGCGGCGGCGCTGGCCGCGCCGGCGCGGCGCCTGCCCGCGCTGTTCTACCTCGCGGGCCTGACCTGCACCGAGGAAACCTTCATGATCAAGGCCGGCGCGCAGCGCTTCGCCGCCGAGCACGGCCTGATCCTGGTGGCGCCCGATACCAGCCCGCGCGACACCGGCATCGCCGGCGAGGCCGAGTCGTGGGACTTCGGCGCCGGCGCGGGCTTCTACCTCGACGCCACGCAGGCGCCGTGGAGCCGCTACTGGCGCATGGAGAGCTACGTCACGCAGGAACTGTTCGGCATCGTCACCGGCGAACTGCCGGCCGACCCGCGGCGCGTCGGCGTGTTCGGCCACTCGATGGGCGGGCACGGCGCGCTGGTGCTGGCGCAGCGCCATCCACAGCGCTTCCGCTCGGTGTCCGCGTTCGCGCCGATCGCCGCGCCCACGCGCTGCCCGTGGGGCGAGAAGGCCTTCAGCCGCTACCTCGGCGACGACCGCGCGGCCTGGGCGCAGTACGATGCCGCGGCGCTGATGTCGCGCCAGGGCGCGGCGCCCTTCCCGGGCGGCATCCTGGTCGACCAGGGCCTGGCCGACAAATTCCTCGCCGAGCAGTTGCACCCGGAAGCGCTGGAGGCCGCCTGCGCCGCCGCCGGACAGCCGCTCACGCTGCGCCGCCACGCGGGCTACGACCACGGCTACTACTTCATCTCGACCTTCGTCGAGGATCACATCCGGCACCACGCGGCGCAGCTCTAGCGGCGCAAGGGCAGCGGGCGCCGCCTGCGTAATACGTTGAAACACGCCGGCGCGCGCTGAAACGCAACGCTACGTTGCCGACGTTGCGGCGCGTCCGCGCGCGCTGCTAGCATCCGCCGGATCGCTTGCCAGCCCGCCCCGGAGGACCGCCATGACCCGCATCGCCCAACCGCTCCGACTGATCTGCCTGACGGCCGCGCTGTCGCTGCCGGCCGCCGTGTTCGCCCAGGGCTCGCCCGCCACCGGCGACGAGGCCATCAACGCGATCAACAGCAACTTCGCGCGCATGACGCCGGGGCCGCGCACGGTGGACAGCATCAACCGGGAACTGCGGCAGAACCATGCCGCGCCCGTGGGCGGCGGTGGCGGCGGCATGCGCGGCCGCGGACGCGGCCGCCAGCGCTCGCAGGACGGCGCGGCGGATGGCGCGAACGGCGGAGCCGGCAGCGGAACCAGCAGCGCGGCAACCAGCGGCGCGAGCCAGGATGGCGGCGGCCTGCGCACCAGCCTGCCGGGAACCGCCGGCACGGGCGCGGTGCCGGCCGCCACCCAGTAACGGCACGCCGGCCGTGGCCGCGCATGGCCGGCCGATGCACTATGATTAGCGCTTCTTTTCCGACCCGCCCGGCGCGCGCACCGGGCAACGCCATGACCGCCAACGACAACAAGGCGCCGCCGATGAACGTGAAGACGGCGCTGCGCGTGCTCGAGATCATCGAAACGTTCGCGCGCGAGCGCCGCGCGCTCTCGCTCTCGGAGCTGGCCCGGCTGCTGGCGGTGCCGGCGTCGAGCTGCCTGGCGCTGATCCGCACCCTCACCTCGCTGGGCTATCTCTACGAGACCGGGCGCCGCCAGGGCTATTACCCGACCGGGCGCCTGCTGGCGATGGCCCAGCAGATCGCGCGGCACGACCCGGTGCTGGACCGCGTGCACGGCACCATGAACGAGCTGCGCGCCGCCACCGGCGAGACGGTGGTGATCGGCAAGCTGCACGAAGGGAAATGGGTGGTGTACCTGGACGTGCTGGAGTCCCCGCACGCCATCCGCTACATCGCCACCGCGGGCGAGCGGCGCGACCTGCATGCCAACTCGATCGGCAAGGCGCTACTGTCGGCGATGCCCGAGGACGAGCGCCGCGCGCTGATCGCGCAGCTGGGCTTCGAGCGCTTCACGCCGCGCACGGTGGCCGACGCGGCCCAGCTCGAGGCCGAGCTGAAGGCGTCGGCCGAGCGCGGCTGCTTCGTCAACCTGGGCGAGTCGCTGCCCGACGTGGGCGCGCTGGCGTGGCCGGTGCGGCTGTCGGGCGAGTGCTACGGGATCTCGATCGCCGGCCCGGCCTACCGCATCGAGCCGGCGCTCACGCGCTTCTCGGCCATGCTGCGCACCGCCTGCTCCACGCTGGAGCGCGACGAGCGCAACCGCTTCTCCAAGTAGCGCCCGCGCCCGGGATCAGGCCGCGCGCGGCGTCTCCGCCCCGCCGTTCTGGCGCAGCAGGTCGCGCAGCTCGTTGATGACCGGGAACACCTCGTGGTTCCAGTCGGCGCCCTGGGCATCGTGCGCGGCCTGCTCCATCTCGACGATCTCGCGGTCTTCCTTGAAGATGCGCTCGGTAAACCAGACCAGCAGCGGCCAGGCCAGGTCCAGCGCGCCGGGAATGCCCGGCTTCTTGATCGACAGCAGGCCGAAGGTGCGGTTGGTGCGCTGCTCGGCGTCGAGCGGCACGTAGACGATCCACAGGTCCATCACCAGCGTGCCTTCCGCGGTGCGGATCTGCAGCGTCTGGTAGGGATAGCTGGTGCGCACCGTCATCACGTCCTTGTTGTTCTGGCCGCCGCCCTTGCCGCTGCCGAACACCAGCGCCTCGCCCACCGGCTGCTTGCCTTCCTCGCGCGAGAAGGTGTAGTCCACCTCGACCCAGCCGTCGCCGCGCCGGCGGCCCAGCGAGCGCGCGCGCATCTGCCCCATCTGGCGGCGGTGCAGGAACTGGTGGTTCATGTCCATCAGGTTCTCGTGCATGAACGAGTAGTGGCACTTGACCTCGCGGCCGAAGCGGCGGGTCTTGTAGGCCTTGTCGGCGACCGAGCCGAGCGCGGGCAGCGGGGTCTCGTCGGCCAGCACGGCGCTGCCCGGGAAGACGAAGATCAGGCCTTCGGCCTCGCGGCACGGATAGGCGCGCACGCCGTTGGGCAGGCGCTCGCGGCCCAGGTAGGGCACGTCGATGCAGCTGCCGGTGCAATCGTAGGTCCAGCCGTGATAGCAGCAGCGAATCGATTCGCCGGCCACCACGCCTTCGTGCAGCGGCACCTGCCGGTGCGCGCAGCGGTCTTCGAGCGCGAACACGGAGCCGGACTCCGTGCGCACCAGCACGATGGGCTCGCCGGCGAAACGCACGCCGTGCGCCTTGCCGCGCTTGACTTCGCGCGACCAGGCCAGCGGATACCAGTGATCGGGGTGGATCGCGACGCGGCGCAGGTCGCGAAGGGGCGCTTCGGCAGGGCTATCGTTGGCACTGCTGTCAAGCAACGGGACTGCATGCATGGGGGACATTCTCCTCGCGTAGTCGGGAATCCGGGAATCTCGGTGAGCCGGTTGCATGGGCGGAGGGCGCTCGCACTGCCCAGTCTACCCGAAGGCACGCGATCCGGATGTAGGAAGGTCGCCGACGCCACTGCGGCGGCCCTGCCGGCGGCGTGACGGTCAGGCCGCTTGCGCGGCGGCGAGGCGCCAGTAGCGCAGGCCCGCCGGCAAGGCGCCGGCGAGCGCGGGCGGCGGCCCGGCGCACAGCGCCAGCATGGCGCCGCCGTGCTGCCAGGTGCAGGCGTTGGCGGCATGGCCGGCGCCGCCGTCCTGCGAGATGGCCGCAGAGACGGCCGGAGACACAGCCGGAGAAACGGCCACCGCGTGGCCCAGCATGGTCTGGAACAGCGCGCCGCCGGCGCGCTTGAGCCAGGCTTCCTTGAGGGTCCAGAGTTCGAAGAACGCGGCCAGCCGCGCGGTCTCGTCGGCGGCGAGCAGGGCCGGCATGGCGGCGCGCTCGGCGGCGCTGCTGACCGCCCCGATCAGGGCGTCGAGGCCGCGGCGCGGACGCACGCACTCGAGGTCGAGCCCGAGCGGCGCATGGCCCGCGGCGCAGGCGACCAGGCCGCCGGAATGGGAAATCGAGACATGCGCGGGCACCGGCCCGCTGGCGCGCGGCGGGCCGTCCGGCGCGGCGTCGAGCGACCAGTCCTGCCAGGCGCCGCCGCAGGCCTGCGCCAGCAGCGCGCGCGCCAGCCAGCGCCCGGCCACGAACTGCGCGGCGCGCGGGCCGGCGCGCAGCTCGCCGAGCCGGCGCGCCTCCTGCGCGCTCATCCAGCGCGCGGGCGGCGGCGCCAGCGCCGCCGTGGCGTCCACGTCCGCCACCCGCACGTGGACCGCCCCAGGTTGCACGATTGGCGGCATGGCGCGCTTCAGCCGCGGGCGGCGTCGCCCGTCACCGGGCGGCGACGCGGGCGTAGGTGCCCTTGAGCGCGACGCCGGCCACCACGGCGCCGGCGTGGCATTCGTACTCGGTCGCGCTGGCGACCTCGGTCTTCTTGTAGTAGCTCACCACGTTGACCACGGCGTTGACGCCGAGCGACCTGGCCTTGTCCTGGAACGCGATCAGCGCCGACAGCGCGGCCCAGCGGCAGGCTTCCTCGTCGCTCTTGCCGAAGCTGTTGGTCTTGCGGTTGGACACGTCCTCCTCCTTGCTTTCGAGCACCTTGGGCTTGCCCTGGCCGGCCAGGAAGAACTTGACCGAACCGTCGAGCTTTTCCTGCGCCTCGGGCATGTCCAGCACATCCTTGAACGGCAGCATGTACCTGGTGTCGCGCGCCGCGGCGGGCGTGGACAGCAGCATGGCAACCGCGGCGGTCGCGGCCAGGATCGGGAGAGCGTGCTTCATTGACCTTCCTTTGTTGGTTTTGTCGATCAGGAAAAAACGCGGGCGGCCCCGCCGGGGAGCCGCCCGGGTCCGGCTACCCGCGCCAGCGGCGGAACACCAGCGAGGTGTTGATGCCGCCGAACGCGAAATTGTTGCTCATGGCGTAGTCGATATCGAGCCGGCGGCCCGCGCCCATGATGTGGTCGAGCGGCGCGCAGCGCGGGTCCGGCGTGGCCAGGTTGATGGTGGGCGCGAACCAGCCCTCGCGCATCATCTCGATGGTCATCCACGCTTCCAGCGCGCCGCACGCGCCCAGCGTATGGCCCAGGTAGCTCTTGAGCGAGCTGACCGGCACCGCGCCGCCCAGCACTTCCGCGGTGGCGTGCGACTCGGCGATGTCGCCCTGGTCGGTGGCGGTGCCGTGGGCATTGACGTAGCCGATGGCCGACGGCGCCACGCCGGCGTCCTCGAGCGCCAGGCGCATGGCCTGCGCCATCGTGCCGGCCTGGGGCTGGGTCACGTGCGCGCCGTCGCTGTTGGTGCCGAAGCCGACCAGCTCCGCCAGGATGCGCGCGCCGCGCGCCTGCGCGTGCTCCAGCTCCTCCAGCAGCAGCGTGCCGGCGCCCTCGCCCAGCACCAGGCCGTCGCGCTCGCTGTCGAACGGGCGCGGCGTGGTGTGGGGCGCGTCGTTGCAGGTGCTGGTGGCGAACAGCGTGTCGAACACCGCGGCCTCGGTCGGGTCGAGCTCCTCCGCGCCGCCGGCCAGCATCGCCACCTGGCGCCCGCTGCGGATGGCCTCGTAGGCGTAGCCGATGCCCTGGCTGCCCGAGGTGCAGGCGCTGGAGGTGGTGATGATGCGCCCGGTGATGCCGAAGAACACGCCGATGTTGACCGCCGTGGTGTGCGGCATCATGCGGATGTAGGTGGTGGCGCTGATGTCCTCGGTGGTGCGCTCGTTCATCATGCGGCCGAAGTCGGCCACCGCCGCCGGCGTGCCGGTCGACGAGCCGTAGGCGATGCCGAGCCTGCCGCCGGTGACCAGCGGATCGCCGAGCAGGCCCGCCTGCCGCAGCGCGGCCTCGCTGGCCAGCACCGACATCACGGCCACGCGCCCCATCGCGCGCGTGGCCTTGCGCGTGTAGTGCGCGGGCAGCGCGAACGGCGGCACGGGCGCCGCCAGCTGCGTGTTCAGGCCCTTGTATTCCTGCCAGCCGGGCATGTGCACGACGGCGTTGCGGCCCTGCGCCAGGCGCTCGCGCACGGTGGCCCAGTCATTGCCCAGCGCGCTGACCGCGCCGGTTCCGGTAACGACGACGCGCTTCATCCGAACATCCCCCCGTTGACCGAGATCACCTGGCGCGTGATGTAGCCGGCGTCGGCGGACATCAGGAAGGCCACCGTGGCGGCCACCTCGTCCGGCGTGCCCATGCGGCGCGCCGGGATCATGCGCAGCGCTTCCTCCAGCACGTGCGGCTCCACCATCTCGGTGTCGATCAGGCCCGGCGCCACGCAGTTGACGGTGATGTTGCGCTTGGCCAGCTCGATGGCCAGCGCCTTGGTGGCGCCGATGATGCCGGCCTTGGCCGCGCTGTAGTTGGCCTGCCCGCGGTTGCCCACCAGTCCGGAGACCGAGGACAGCGTGACGATGCGGCCCGGCTTGCGCCGCTGCACCATCGGCATCACCACGGGATTGAGCACGTTGTAGAAGGCATCGAGGTTGGTGTGGATGACTTCGTCCCACTCCTCGCCGGTCATGGCCGGGAAGGCGGCATCGCGCGCGATGCCGGCGTTGCACACCACGCCGTAGTAGCAGCCGTGCGCCTCGATGTCGGCCAGCAGCGCGGCGGCGGCCTGCTCGCGCTGGCGCACGTCGAAGCACAGCACGCGCGCGCCGCGGCCGAGCGCGCGCACCGCGTCGGCGACCGATTCGGCCTCTTCGCGCCGCGCGCGGCAATGCACCACCACATCGCAGCCCTCGCGCGCCAGGCGCAGCGCGATGGCGCGGCCGATGCCGCGCGATGACCCTGTGACGAGCACGGTCCGGTTCGTCATGGTTGTTGTCC
>NZ_AQPL01000140.1:0-2231 GCF_000395345.1 Cupriavidus sp. WS
TGACCCTGTGACGAGCACGGTCCGGTTCGTCATGGTTGTTGTCCTTGCAAGAACGCCCGCGCGTCGGCGGGCTGGAAAACGGAAACGTTGGCGCGCGCCACTTCGCGGCCGTCGAGCGACAGCGCGCAGGCGAACATGCCCAGGCCGTTGTCGCCGATCAGCTCGGCGCTGACCTGCACGGTCAGCACGCTGCCCACCGGGAACGCCGGCACGTCGCACTCGTAGCGGCGCGAGCCGAGCAGGAAGCCGATGCCCGGCTCGCGGCCCGCGCGCCAGTCGCGCGCGCCGGCCCAGGCGGCGATGGTCTGCGCCATGTACTCGATGCCGACCCAGCCCGGCATGCCGGCCTCGTCGACGAACAGTTGCGTGGCGCGCACCGTGGCGCGCGCCACCGCGCGCTCCTCGTCGGCGCCGAGCAGCTCGTCGAGCAGGCGCATGGCGCCGGCATGCGGCACCAAGTCGGCAATCGGCGGCAGGCCGGGGAAGGCGGCGCGGCGGCTTGCGATGGTCTCGCTCATGCTCAACCCGCCCCCAGGATCACGGCGCTGTTGCTGCCGCCGAACGCGAAGGAATTGCTCATCACGTAGCGCGGCGCGCGGCCCAGCGCCTCGCCGGGCGCCACCACGCGCAGCGGCGGCAGCGCCGGGTCGGCGGCGCCGTCCCACCAGTGCGCGGGCAGGCGGCCCCGCGGGTTGCCGGCCAGCGTCAGCCACATCAGCGCGGCCTCGATGGCGCCGGCGGCGCCGAGCGCGTGGCCGGTCATCGGCTTGGTCGAGCTCAGCGGCACGCGCTCGCCGAACAGCGCGGCGCAGGCCAGCGCCTCCATCGCGTCGTTCTGCGGCGTGGCGGTGCCGTGCAGGTTGAGGTAATCGATGTCGCCGGCGGCGAGGCCGGCGCGCGCCAGCGCCTGCCGCATGGCGGCCTGCGCGCCGGCGCCGCTGGGATCGGGCGCCGACATGTGGTGCGCGTCGGAGGTCTCGCCCCAGCCGGCCAGCCGCACTTCGCCCGCCTCGCGCGAGAGCAGGAAGAGCGCGGCGCCCTCGCCCAGATTGATGCCGGCGCGGTTGACCGAGAGCGGGTTGCAGCGCGCGGCCGAGACCGAGTCCAGCGCGCTGAAGCCGGCCACGGTAAACGCGCACAAGGTGTCGGCGCCGCCCGCGATGACCGCGTCGGCGGCGCCGCTGCGCAGCAGCCGCGCCGCCGCGGCCAGCGCCTTGGCGCTCGACGAGCAGGCCGTGGACAGCGTATACGCCACCCCGGTCACGCCCAGCGCGCCGGCCAGGAACTGCGCCGGCGAGCCCAGCTCCTGCTGCCCGTAGTGAAAGCCCTCGGGCCACGCGCCGCCGACGCTGCGCGCGTCGACCGCCTCGCCGCCCTCGGCGATGCCCGAGGTGCTGGTGCCCATCACCACCGCCACGCGCGCCGGGCCGAAGCGGGCGATGGCCGCCTGCAGCTGCGGCAGGCATTGCAGCGCGGCGTGATGCAGCAGCGCGTTGTTGCGCGTGCGGTGCACCAGCGGCGTGCCTTGCGGCAGCGCCAGCGCGGCATCGACCGTGCCGAGGTGCAGCGGCCGGCCCGCGCTGTAACGCTCGGTGACTTCGCCGCCGGGCGCGGCGTCGGTGCGCCAGAGCGCGGCGCGCACGGCGTCCGCGCCGTCGCCGAGCGCGCAGGTGACGCCAAGTGCATGGATAAAGACATCGTTCATTCCGGCCCTCCTTGCGTGGCCGCCGGCAGCGTGCGGATGGTCAGCCGGTAGCCGTCGCGGTACTGCTCGAACTCGATGGTCTGCGCGTCCGGGTAGCGGATCTCGGCCACCGTCTCGCCGCCCGCGCGCAGCACGCGACGGCCGGCCACGGCGTCGAGCCGCCAGCCGGGCGGCAAGGCCGCGGCGATCGCCGCCACCGGCCACAGCGACAACTGCATCTCGCTCAGGATACGCTCCGGCACCAGTTCGGCCGGCGCCCACGGCGAGCGCGCCACGCGCAGGTCGCGCCCGTCCCAGTCCAGCCGCGCCAGCACCTGGCCGCCGGCCAGCGCGGCCAGCCGCGTGTGGGCGGCGTCCGCTTCGAGCAGGGCCTGGATCTCGCGGTGCTCCTCGCCGCGCGGCGTGCGGTACGTCACCGTGATCTGCTGTTGCAGCATCAGCGCGCGGCCCAGCGAGGCCGGCGGCAGGCGCAGCAGCGGCACCGGCGCGCGGCCGGCGGCCTCGATGCCGGCGGGCGGCACCGGGC
>NZ_AQPL01000141.1:0-35638 GCF_000395345.1 Cupriavidus sp. WS
ATCGCGCGCGCGTTCAAGGCCGCCGGCGCCGACATGATCGACTGCTCGTCCGGCCAGGTCAGCCCGGACCAGGCGCCGGTGTACGGCCGCATGTACCAGACGCCGTTCGCCGACCGCATCCGCAACGAGGCCGGCATCGCCACCATCGCCGTGGGTGCGATCTTCGAGGCCGACCACGTCGACAGCATCATCGCCGCCGGGCGCGCCGACCTGTGCGCGATCGCGCGCCCGCACCTGGCGGACCCGGCCTGGACCCTTCACGAGGCGGCGCGCATCGGCCACCGCGAGCTGGCGTGGCCGAAGCAATACCAGGCCGGCAAGCGCCAGCTCGAAACCAATTTGGAACGCGCCGCGCAGATGGCGCAACAGCAGGCGGCGCAGGCGGCGCGGGCGATACAAGCGGCGGCGCGGCATGCGCGCCAGGCGGAGGAACGTTGAACATGGCGGCACAACTTGCATTGCAGGGCCGGCACGCGCTGGTCACCGGCGGCGGCCGCGGCATCGGCGCGGCGATCGCGCGGCGGCTGCTCGCGCACGGCGCCAGCGTCACGCTGCTCGGGCGCGACGCCGCCACGCTGGCCGCCACCGCCGACGCGCTGGCCGACGCGGTGGTGCCGCCGGCCACGCTCGGCACGGTGAGCGCGGACGTCGCCAGCGCCGACAGCGTGGCGGCGGCTTTTGCCGCGGCGGCCGCGCGCGCGGGGCGCATCGACATCCTCGTCAACAACGCCGGGCAGGCGCGCAGCGCGCCGTTCCTGAAGACCGATCTGGCGTTGTGGCAAGGCATGCTCGAAGTCAACCTGACCGGCACCTTCCTGTGCACGCAGGCGGCGCTGCCCGGCATGCTGGAAAACGGCTGGGGCCGCATCGTCAACGTGGCCAGCACCGCCGGGCTGGCCGGCTACGGCTACGTCAGCGCCTACTGCGCGGCCAAGCACGGCGTGATCGGGCTCACGCGCGCGCTGGCGCTGGAGACCGCGCGCGGCGGCGTGACCGTCAACGCGGTCTGCCCCGGCTACACCGAGACCGACATCGTGCGCGACGCGGTGGCCAACATCGTGCGCAAGACCGGCCGCGGCGAAGCCGAGGCGCGCGCCGAGCTGGCGAAGGGCAACCCGCAGGGCCGGCTGGTCCAGCCCGAGGAAGTGGCCGACGCGGTGGCGTGGCTGTGCCAGCCGACTGCCGGCGCCATCACCGGGCAGGCGGTGCCGGTGGCCGGCGGCGAAGTCATGGCCGGCTAGCCGCGCGCGCCGGGACACGACCCACGCAATCCAACCAACACCCGCAAGCGAGAGAGACGAGATGAGCGAAATCGCACTGGACATGCGCCACCACAAGCGCAGCTTCGCCGGCTACCAGCCCAGGCACTTCCTGTGGTCGGTCTCGGCCGACGGCAAGGTCGGCACCGTGACGCTGAACCGCCCCGAGCGCAAGAACCCGCTGACCTTCGATTCCTACGCCGAGCTGCGCGACCTGTTCCGCGGCCTGTGCCATGCCAGCGACATCAAGGCCGTGGTCGTCACCGGCGCCGGCGGCAATTTCTGCTCGGGCGGCGACGTGCACGAGATCATCGGCCCGCTCACGCGCATGACCATGCCCGAGCTGCTCGACTTCACGCGCATGACCGGCGACCTGATCAAGGCCATGCGCGCCTGCCCGCAGCCGGTCATCAGCGCCGTCGACGGCATCTGCGCCGGCGCCGGCGCGATGATGGCGCTGGCCTCCGACATGCGGCTGGGCACGGCGCAGGCCAGGACCGCCTTCCTGTTCGTGCGCGTGGGCCTGGCCGGCGCCGACATGGGCGCGTGCTCGCTGCTGCCGCGCGTGATCGGCCAGGGCCGCGCCGGCGAGCTGCTCTACACCGGCCGCGCGATGAGCGCGGAAGAGGGCCTGCAATGGGGCTTCTTCAACGCGCTGCACGCGCCCGGCACGCTGCTGGCCGACGCGCAGGCGCTGGCCGCGCAGATCGCCGCCGGCCCCACGTTCGCGCACGGCGTGACCAAGAAGCTGCTGCACCAGGAATGGAACATGGGCCTGGACGAAGCCATCGAGGCCGAGGCCGAAGCGCAGGCCATCTGCATGCAGACGCGCGACTTCCGCCGCGCCTACGACGCCTTCGTCGCCAAGGCGCGCCCGGTGTTCGAAGGCGACTGAATCTTGCGCGCAACGCCGAACCAGAGGAAATCCCACGCCATGTCCGACAAGAGTTATCTCTCGCTGCCGTTCTTCGACGATGCGCACCGCGCGCTGGAGCAGCGCCTCGACGCCTGGGCCGCGGCCTCGCTCGCGGTCGACCACCGCGACACCGACGCCGCCTGCCGCGCGCTGGTGCGCCAGCTCGGCGCGGCCGGCTGGCTGCGCTATTGCGTGCCGGCCGCCTACGGCGGCGCGCTCGACAAGCTGGATTCGCGCTCGCTGTGCCTGCTGCGCGAGACGCTGGCCCGCCATGATGGCCTGGCCGATTTCGCCTTCGCCATGCAGGGGCTGGGCAGCGGCGCGATCTCGCTGGCCGGCAGCGAGGCCGTGCGCGAGCGCTACCTGCCGCGCGTGGCGCGCGGCGAGGCCATCGCCGCGTTCGCGCTGTCCGAGCCCGATGCCGGCTCCGACGTGGCGGCCATGCAGTGCCGCGCCGCGCGCGACGGCGACGACTACGTGCTCGACGGCGCCAAGACCTGGATCTCCAACGGCGGCATCGCCGATTTCTACTGCGTGTTCGCGCGCACCGGCGAGGCGCCCGGCGCGCGCGGCATCTCGGCCTTCGTGGTCGACGCCGACACGCCCGGGCTGACGATTGCCGAGCGCATCGACGTGATGGCGCCGCACCCGCTGGCCACGCTGCGCTTCGACCGCTGCCGCGTGCCGGCCGGTGCGCGCCTGGGCGAGGCGGGGCAGGGCTTCAAGGTGGCGATGATGACGCTGGACATCTTCCGCGCCTCGGTGGCCGCCGCGGCGCTCGGCTTCGGCCGCGCCGCGCTGGACGAGGCGCTCGCGCGCGCCAGCACGCGGCCGATGTTCGGCGGCGTGCTGGCCGACCTGCAACTGACGCAGGCCGCGCTCGGCGACATGGCCACCGCGATCGACTCGGCGGCGTTGCTGACCTACCGCGCGGCGTGGCTGCGCGACGTGGCCGGCGTGCGCACCACGCGCGAGGCGGCGATGGCCAAGATGGTGGCCACCGAGAACGCGCAGCAGGTGATCGACCGCGCCGTGCAGATGTTCGGCGGGCTCGGCGTCAAGGTCGGCACACGCGTGGAAAGCCTGTACCGCGAGATCCGCTCGCTGCGCATCTACGAAGGCGCCACCGAGGTGCAGAAGCTCATCATCGCGCGCGAGACGCTGGCGCAGCAGCGCGGCTAGCGCGGCGGACAGCCTGGCGGACAGCGCGGCAAGACCCTTACCAGCATCATCAGAATGAAGGAAGCGGAGACAATCATGGCTAGCACAGCTCACCTCGATACCTTTGCGCGCGACCGGCTGCCGCCCCCGGAGCAGTGGCCCGAGCTGCTGTTCAACGAAGACACGCAATACCCGCCGCGCATGAACTGCGCGCTGGAGCTGGTCGAGCGCCACGTGCGCGAGGGGCGCGGCGCGCGCGTGGCGATCCGCTACGAGCAGGACGGCGCGCGGCACGCGGTCACCTACGCGGAGCTGGCCGCGCTGTCCAACCGCATCGCCCACGTGCTGACCGGCGACATGAAGCTGGTGCCCGGCAACCGCGTGCTGCTGCGCGGGCCCAACAACCTGATGATGGCGGCGAGCTGGCTGGCGGTGGTCAAGGCCGGCCTGATCGCGGTGCCGACCATGCCGCTGCTGCGCGCCAAGGAACTCAAGCAGGTCATCGACCGCGCCCAGGTCGGCGCGGCGCTGTGCGACGCGCGCCTGCGCGACGAGCTCGACGCCAACCTCGCGCCCGGCGGCGCGCAGCACTGCCCGGGCCTCGCGCAGGTGCGCTACTTCAACGGCAGCGGCGCCGACGCGCTGGAGGCGGCCATCGCCGGCAAGCCGGACGCCTACGCGGCCTGCGACACCGCCGCCGACGACATCTGCCTGATCGCCTTCACCAGCGGCACCACGGGCCAGCCCAAGGGCACCGTGCATTTCCACCGCGACGTGATCGCCATGTGCGACCTGTTCCCGCGCCACGTGCTCAAGCCGGGCCCGGACGACATCTTCTGCGGCACGCCGCCGCTGGCCTTCACCTTCGGCCTGGGCGGCATGCTGTGCTTCCCGCTGCGCGCGGGCGCCTCCACCGTGCTGGCCGAGCGGCTCACGCCGGAGAGCCTGCTGGCGCTGATCCAGTCGTGGCGCGCCACCATCGTCTTCACCGCGCCGACCTTCTACCGCCAGATGGCGGCGCTGGCGCCGGGCTACGACATCGCCAGCCTGAAGAAGAGCGTGTCGGCCGGCGAGGCGCTGCCCGACGCCACGCGCCAGAGCTGGAAGGCCGCCACCGGCATCGAGATGACCGACGGCATCGGCGGCACCGAGATGATGCACATCTTCATCTCCAGCGCCGGCGCGGACGTGCGGCCCGGCGCGATCGGCAAGGTGGTGCCGGGCTACGTGGCGCGCATCGTCGACGAGGCCATGCAGCCGGTGCCGCCGGGCACGGTCGGCAGGCTCGCGGTGCGCGGGCCCACCGGCTGCCGCTACCTGGACGACCCGCGCCAGGCGGCCTACGTGAAGGCCGGCTGGAACCTGCCCGGCGACACCTTCATGGCGGATGCCGACGGCTATTACTTCTACCAGGCGCGCTCGGACGACATGATCGTCTCGGCGGGCTACAACATCGCCGGCCCCGAGGTGGAGAGCGTGCTGATGCGCCACGCGGCGGTGGCCGAATGCGGCGTGGTCGGCATGGCCGACGCCGAGCGCGGGCAGGTGGTGGCGGCCTACGTGGTGCTGCGCCCCGGCGTGCCGGCGGGCGAGGACACGCGCGCGGCGCTGCAGGCCTACGTCAAGGCGGAGATCGCGCCGTACAAGTATCCGCGCCGCGTGATCTTCGTCGACGCGCTGCCGCGCACCGAGACCGGCAAGCTGCAGCGCTTCCGTCTGCGGCAGATGGCCGAGCAGCAGGCGGCGGCGGACGGCGGGGCGGGGCAGCCGTGAGCGAGGTCTTCGCCGGCACGCGGCGCGTGCGCTTCAAGGACTGCGATGCCGCCGGCATCGTGTTCTTCCCGCGCTACTTCGAGATGCTCAACGACCTCGTCGAGGACTGGTTCCGCGAGGCGCTGGGCTGGCCCTTCGGCGAGATGCACGGCGCCGGCGGGGCCGGCGTGCCGACCGCGGCGCTGTCGTGCCGCTTCATGGCGCCGAGCCGGCTCGGCGAGGTGCTCACGCGCGAGCTGCGCGTGACGCATCTCGGGCGCAGCAGTTTTTCGCTGCTGGTGCGCTTTCGCGGGCCGGCCGGCGACGCGCGGCTGGAGATCGCGCAGCGGCTGGTGTGCGTCGATGCCGGCAGACTGGCGCCGCGCGCGCTGCCGCCCGCGGTGCACGCGGCGATGGCGCGCTTCCTGGCGCCGCCGGGCGAGGCCGGCGGTGTGCCTGCCGACGGCCCGCGCGGCGAGGACGGCGGCTGAGCGCCGCGCCAGCCCGGGCTGCATGGGACTGCACGGGGCCGCATCGGAAAACATGGAATTCAACATCACAAGAACGACGGGGAAACCGATCATGAAGATTCTGCAACCACCAGACTGGGCGCCGCCGCGCGGCTATGCCAACGGCGTGATGACGGAGATGTGCGTGGGCAGCCGGCTGCTGTTCGTCGGCGGCCAGATCGGCTGGAACGGCAGGTGCGAGTTCGAGACCGACGATTTCGCGGAACAGGCCGGGCAGGCGCTGCGCAACGTGGTGGCGGTGCTGGCCGAGGGCGGGGCGCGCCCGGAGCACATCGTGCGCATGACCTGGTATGTGAAGGACAAGGCGGCCTACGTGGGCGCCTACCGCGCCATCGGCGAGCATTACCGCGCCACCATCGGCCGCCATTTCCCGGCCATGACGGCGGTGGAGGTGTCCGACCTCGTGGAGGCGCGCGCCAAGGTGGAGATCGAGGTGACGGCAGTGGTGCCGCCGGCATGAACCCCGCGCCGCACGCCGCGGCGTGCGGCCGCAGGCCGGGTGGCCCGCACGCCGCCGTGCGGTCCGCAAGTCCTTGATAACTTGAGAAAATGGGCGCGGCAGGGTATAATCCGAAAGTTTCGCTTTCAGAACCCCTCACCCTAGCGCCTACCGAATTCCACCTTCCGCCGCCCCCATTTCGCCCTGGCTCCGCCCCATGTTTTCGTGTGGCGTTTCGAGCGCCTGGCGAACGGTCCGGGCAACAGGCGGCGCCTCCGGCGCCATGCCTGCTGCCAAGCCGGACAACGGGGCAAGAGGCGTTGAGCAGGTCGGTCACGGGGTGAATCCAGCAGGAGCCTACCCGTGTTACCGTCTTTTCCGTCCGCCATTCTCGCGCTTGCAGACGGCACGGTCTTTCGTGGCTATTCCATCGGCGCTTCCGGTCATACGATTGGCGAAGTGGTGTTCAACACCGCCATCACCGGATACCAGGAAATCCTTACCGACCCGAGCTATTCGCGGCAGATCGTCACGCTGACGTATCCGCATATCGGCAATTACGGCGTCAACGGTGAGGATGTCGAGGCAACGAAAGTCCATGCCGCCGGCCTGATCATCAAGGATCTGCCGATTCTGGCCTCCAGCTTCCGCAAGGAGCACACGCTCGCGCACTACCTCAAGCAGGAAAAGGTGGTGGCGATCGCCGGCATCGATACCCGCAAGCTGACCCGCATCCTGCGCGAGAAGGGCGCCCAGAACGGCTGCATCCTGGCCGGCGAGGACAATGTGCAGAAGGCCATCGACCTGGCCCGCTCGTTCCCCGGCCTGGCCGGCATGGACCTGGCCAAGGTGGTGTCGGCCAGGGAGCCGTACGAATGGACCCAGTCCGAGTGGAAGCTCGGCGCCGGCTACGGCAAGCAGGAGCAGCCGCAGTTCCACGTGGTCGCCTATGACTACGGCGTCAAGTTCAACATCCTGCGCATGCTGGCCCAGCGCGGCTGCAAGGTGACGGTGCTGCCGGCCCAGGCCAGCGCGGCCGACGCGCTGGCGCTCAACCCGGACGGCATCTTCCTGTCCAACGGCCCGGGCGACCCGGAGCCGTGCGACTACGCCATCGCCGCCACGCGCGAGTTCATCGCGCGCGGCATTCCCACGTTCGGCATCTGCCTGGGCCACCAGATCATGGCCCTGGCCGTGGGCGCGAAGACGCTCAAGATGAAGTTCGGCCACCACGGCGCCAACCACCCGGTCAAGGACCTGGACGACGGCCGCGTGGTGATCACCTCGCAGAACCACGGCTTCGCCGTGGATGCCGCCACGCTGCCGGCCAACGTGCGCACCACGCACGTGTCGCTGTTCGACGGCTCGCTGCAGGGCTTCGCGCTGACCGACAAGCCGGCGTTCTGCTTCCAGGGCCACCCGGAAGCCTCGCCCGGCCCGCACGACGTGGCTTACCTGTTCGACCGCTTCACCAAGATGATGGCGGACGCGCGCAAGTAAGCGCGGCGCAACGGACCGGCAACGAAGCAGAACCGAAGAAGAAACGAAGACAGCAAGACCCAGGAACCAGCAGGAACCCCCCATGAACGCCTTCATGCACGCCACGCTCGGCATCACCGATTTCTGGACCTATGTGCTCGGCACGATCTTCATCGTGCTGCTGCCGGGGCCGAACTCGATGTACGTGCTGTCGGTCGCCGCCCAGCGCGGCGTGCGCGCGGGCTACAAGGGCGCCTGCGGGGTGTTCCTGGGCGACGCGGTCCTGATGGTGCTGTCGGCGGCGGGCGTGGCCTCGCTGCTGCAGGCCAGCCCGGCGCTGTTCTACGTGGTGAAGTACATCGGCGCGGCCTACCTGGGCTGGATCGGTCTGCAGATGCTGCGCGGCGCGCTGCGCAGCTGGTCGCAGCGCGGCGCCGAGGCCGGGCGCGAGGCGCCCGCGGCCGCGCCGGCGGACCGCGCCAACCCGTTCCGCAAGGCGCTGGTGGTGAGCCTGCTCAATCCCAAGGCGATCCTGTTCTTCATCTCCTTCTTCATCCAGTTCGTCGATCCGCAGTTCGGCCATCCGGCGCTGTCGTTCGCGGTGCTGGGGCTGGTGTGCCAGGTGTTCAGCTTCGCCTACCTCACCTCGATCATCTTCGCCGGCGCCAGGCTGGCGGAGATGTTCCGCCGCCGCCGGCGCCTGTCGGCGGGCATGGCCAGCGGGGTGGGCGCCATGTTCATCGGCTTCGGCGCGAAGCTGGCCACGGCCACCCTGAACTGAATCGAATCCTGATATCCGGCGCGGCCCGCGCGAGCGCGCGGCCGGCCAACAAAGAGAGCGTGCAATGCCAAAGCGCACAGACATTAAGAGCATCCTGATCATCGGCGCCGGCCCCATCATCATCGGGCAGGCGTGCGAGTTCGACTATTCCGGCGCCCAGGCCTGCAAGGCGCTGCGCGAGGAAGGCTTCAAGGTCATCCTGGTCAACTCCAATCCGGCCACGATCATGACCGACCCCAACACGGCCGACGTGACCTACATCGAGCCGATCACCTGGGAAGTGGTCGAACGCATCATCGAGAAGGAGCGCCCCGACGCCATCCTGCCGACGATGGGCGGCCAGACCGCGCTGAACTGCGCGCTGGACCTGCACCGCCACGGCGTGCTGGACAAGTACAAGGTGGAGCTGATCGGCGCGTCGCCCGAGGCCATCGACAAGGCCGAGGACCGCCAGAAGTTCAAGGAGGCGATGACCAAGATCGGCCTGGGCTCGGCCAAGTCCGGCATCGCCCACTCGATGGAAGAAGCGCTGGCCGTGCAGTCGCAGATCGCCAGGGAAACCAGCACCGGCGGCTACCCGATCGTGATCCGCCCGTCCTTCACGCTGGGCGGCTCGGGCGGCGGCATCGCCTACAACCGCGAGGAATTCGAGGAAATCTGCAAGCGCGGCCTGGATCTGTCGCCCACGCGCGAGCTGCTGATCGAGGAATCGCTGCTGGGCTGGAAGGAATATGAGATGGAAGTGGTCCGCGACAAGGCGGACAACTGCATCATCATCTGCTCGATCGAGAACCTGGACCCGATGGGCATCCACACCGGCGACTCGATCACCGTGGCCCCGGCGCAGACCCTGACCGACAAGGAATACCAGATCCTGCGCAATGCCTCGCTGGCGGTGCTGCGCGAGATCGGCGTGGACACCGGCGGCTCCAACGTGCAGTTCTCGATCAACCCGGCCGACGGCCGCATGATCGTGATCGAGATGAACCCGCGCGTGTCGCGCTCGTCGGCGCTGGCCTCCAAGGCCACCGGCTTCCCGATCGCCAAGGTCGCGGCCAAGCTGGCGGTCGGCTACACGCTCGACGAGCTCAAGAACGAGATCACCGGCGGCCAGACCCCGGCCTCGTTCGAGCCGTCGATCGACTACGTGGTCACCAAGGTGCCGCGCTTCGCCTTCGAGAAATTCCCGCAGGCCGACAGCCACCTGACCACCCAGATGAAGTCGGTGGGCGAGGTGATGGCGATGGGCCGCACCTTCCAGGAATCGTTCCAGAAGGCGCTGCGCGGCCTGGAAGTCGGCGTGGACGGCCTGGACGACAAGTCCACCGACCGCGACGAGATCGTCGAGGAAATCGGCGAAGCCGGCCCGGACCGCATCTGGTACGTGGGCGATGCCTTCCGCATCGGCATGTCGCTCGAGGAAGTGCACGCCGAGACCGACATCGACCCGTGGTTCCTGGCCCAGATCGAGGACATCGTCAAGACCGAGACCCTGGTCAAGGCGCGCAAGCTCGACAGCCTGTCGGCGGCCGAGCTGCGCCACCTGAAGCAGAAGGGCTTCTCCGACCGCCGCCTGGCCAGGCTGCTCGGCGCCACGCCGGCCGAGGTGCGCGCCGCGCGCCACGCCGCCGGCGTGCGCCCGGTCTACAAGCGCGTGGACACCTGCGCGGCCGAGTTCGCCACCAACACCGCCTACATGTACGGCACGTACGAAGCCGAGCATGGCGAGTGCGAGGCGCAACCGACCGCCAACAAGAAGATCATGGTGCTGGGCGGCGGCCCGAACCGGATCGGCCAGGGCATCGAGTTCGACTACTGCTGCGTGCACGCCGCGCTGGCGCTGCGCGAGGACGGGTACGAGACCATCATGGTCAACTGCAACCCGGAAACCGTGTCGACCGACTACGACACCTCGGACCGCCTGTACTTCGAGCCGCTGACGCTCGAAGACGTGCTGGAGATCGTCGACAAGGAAAAGCCGGTCGGCGTGATCGTGCAGTACGGCGGCCAGACCCCGCTGAAGCTGGCGCTGGACCTGGAAGCCAACGGCGTGCCCATCATCGGCACCAGCCCCGACATGATCGACGCCGCCGAGGACCGCGAGCGCTTCCAGAAGCTGCTGCAGGAACTCGGCCTGCGCCAGCCGCCCAACCGCACCGCGCGCGCCGAGGACGAGGCGCTGCGCCTGGCCGAGGAAATCGGCTACCCGCTGGTGGTGCGCCCGTCCTACGTGCTGGGCGGCCGCGCGATGGAAATCGTGCATGAGCCGCGCGACCTCGAGCGCTACATGCGCGAGGCCGTGAAGGTGTCGCACGACTCCCCGGTGCTGCTGGACCGCTTCCTCAACGACGCCATCGAGTGCGACGTCGACGCCCTGTGCGACGGCCAGCGCGTGTTCATCGGCGGCGTGATGGAGCACATCGAGCAGGCCGGCGTGCACTCGGGCGACTCCGCCTGCTCGCTGCCGCCGTACTCGCTGGCCCAGGCCACCGTGGACGAGCTCAAGCGCCAGACCGCGGCGATGGCCCGCGCCCTGAACGTGATCGGCCTGATGAACGTGCAGTTCGCCATCCAGCACACCGACGGCCAGGACGTGGTCTACGTGCTGGAAGTGAACCCGCGCGCCTCGCGCACGGTGCCTTACGTGTCCAAGGCCACCGGCCTGTCGCTGGCCAAGATCGCCGCGCGCTGCATGGCCGGCCAGTCGCTGGACTCGCAGGGCATCCACGACGAAGTGGTGCCGCCGTACTTCAGCGTCAAGGAAGCGGTGTTCCCGTTCAACAAGTTCCCGGGCGTGGACCCGGTGCTCGGACCCGAGATGCGCTCCACCGGCGAGGTGATGGGCGTGGGCAAGACCTTCGGCGAGGCGCTCTTCAAGAGCCAGCTCGCCGCCGGCTCGCGCCTGCCGGAGAAGGGCACGGTGCTGCTGACCGTGAAGGACAGCGACAAGCCGCACGCCGTCAGCGTGGCCCGCATGCTGCACGAGATGGGCTACCCGCTGGTGGCCACGCGCGGCACCGCCTCGGCGATCGAGGCCGCCGGCATTCCGGTGCGCGTGGTCAACAAGGTCAAGGACGGCCGCCCGCACATCGTCGACATGATCAAGAACGGCGAGCTGGCGCTGGTGTTCACCACCGTGGACGAGACCCGCACCGCCATCGCCGACTCGCGCTCGATCCGCATCTCGGCGCTGGCCAACCGGGTGCCGTACTACACCACCATCGCCGGCGCGCGCGCCGCGGTGGAAGGCCTCAAGCACCTGCAGAGCCTGGAGGTCTACGACCTGCAGGGCCTGCACGCCTCGCTGGCCTGAGCGCCGCGGGGCCCGGCCCGGCCGGGCCCCCGGGCCGCCCGCAGTTGCTGCGGGCGGCAGTCTTGGCCTAAACTACGGCAATCTGGTCGGTCAGGGCCGACGACCCAATCTGAGAACAACCTGAAAAGCCGCGGTTGAGCGGAAGTGCCCGGGCACGTTGCCGGTGCATGGTTCCCGCTCCGCTGCGGCTCATTTTTTTGCAGAACGAAAGACATGAGCACGATTCCGATTACCAAGCGCGGCGCAGAGTTGCTGAAAGAAGAGCTGCAGCGCCTGAAGGCGGTCGAGCGTCCCGCCGTGATCAATGCCATTTCCGAAGCGCGCGCGCAGGGTGATCTCTCGGAAAACGCCGAGTACGACGCCGCCAAGGAAAAGCAGGCCTTCATCGAAGGCCGCATCCTGGAAGTGGAATCCAAGCTGTCGGCCGCGCAGGTCATCGACCCGAGCCAGCTCGACACCGACGGCCGCATCGTGTTCGGCGCCACCGTGGACCTGGAAGACCTCGAATCCGGCAAGCCGGTGTGCTACCAGATCGTCGGCGACGACGAGGCCGACCTCGACAGCGGCAAGATCTCGGTCAGCTCGCCCATCGCGCGCGCGCTGATCGGCAAGTTCGAGGGCGACGTGGCGACCGTGCTGGCCCCCGGCGGCGAGCGCGAATACGAAGTCATCACGGTTCGCTACATCTGAACGATCAACGAGGCTTCGTGTTCTCCTCTTCCTATTCCAGTCTGCCGCCGCTGCCGCATCGGATCTTTCTCCTGCTGACCGTGGTCTGGGCCGGCAGCCTGTGGACGGTGGGCTACATGGTGGCCCCGACCCTGTTCGCCGTGCTGCCCAGCCGGGAAACCGCCGGCCTGATCGCCGGCCAGTTGTTCCGCACCGAAGCCATTCTCGGCATCGTGGTGGGCGTGCTGCAGCTGGCGCTGTGCAACCTGATGATCCGCCGCGGCGCGGGCCGCTACCGCGGCCTGCGCTGGCTGGTGCTGGCCATGCTGGTGTGCGTGCTGGCCGGCTATTTCGGCATCCAGCCGTTCATGGAAGATCTCAAGGACAAGGCGTCCGCGCTCGGCGTGGGCGTGTCGGAGTCGCCCTACAAGGGCCAGTTCGGCATGCTGCACGGCGTGTCGAGCGTGATCTACCTGGTGCAGAGCCTGCTGGCCCTGGTCATGGTGTGGCGCGCAGCGGCGCCACGTTCGGCGGGCGAATAAGAAGTCGTTTCAAAAAGATCCTGGCGTCGTTGCGCGGCACGGCAAGTACCAGCTGTACTGTCTGCGGCCGCGCCTGGCCAGGACCGCTTCGCTTCATGTTGAAACAACTTCTAAGCCCGAATAAGGCACATGGCCCGAAGCGCGGCCCTGGCCGCGCCGGGCAGCGCTTCAGTCGAGCGCCTTCTTCTTCTGGCTGGACGGACGCGGACGCGCGCGCTTGACGTTGCCGCCGGCGGTCACGCGCTCGTTGCCGAGCACCGTCACCTGCGAGCGCTTCGGGCGGCGGTTGGGTGCCGCGCTGGGCTTGCGCACCGTCACGGTGCGCGGGGCGGCGCCGCCACGCGGCGCCAGCCGGCCCAGTTCCTGGGGACGGTTTTCCTTGAGGACGGCCGGGCCCGGGCGCCATACCACCAGCAGCTTGCCGATGTGCTGGATCGGGGCCGCGTCGAGATCCTCGCAGATGGCTTCGTAGATGGCGATGCGGTTCTCGCGGTCGTCGCCGAACACACGGATCTTGATCAGGTCGTGCGAGGCCAGGCTGCGGTCGATTTCCGCCAGTACCGGGCGCGTCAGGCCGTCGGCGCCGATCATCACGACCGGGTTGAGGCCGTGGGCGCGGGAGCGGAGTTCGGAGCGCTGGGCTGGAATAAGTTGAAGAGCGGGCATAGATAAAGCGCAGGCGAGGGCGCAAATGGGCGCGGGTTAGTGCAAACGGGCGCGCAGCTCGGTGCGCAAACCAGGGCACCGAAGTGCCGAAAAAACGAATCGGCGCGTATTATCCGTCAAACTGGCACCGTCGGGCTGCAAAAACAGCAAAACGAATGAAAAACGCGCGGCCGCTCCCGGACCGGGGCGGCGCGGCAAATGGTTTCCGGGGCGGGTGCCCCGCGCAGGCATCAGGCGAGTTTCAGGCAGGTATCAGGCAGGTTTCACAGGCAAATGGCCAAGAACAAATTCAATCAGTCGTGGCTGCACGACCATATCAACGATCCGTATGTGAAGCTGGCGCAGCGCGAGGGCTACCGTGCCCGCGCCGCGTACAAGCTCAAGGAGATCGACGAGCAGGACAAGCTGATCCGTCCCGGCCAGGTCATCGTCGACCTCGGCGCCGCGCCGGGCAGTTGGAGCCAGTACGCGCGCAACAAGCTGGCGGCGTCGCCGCGCGCCAAGGACGGCGGCATCGACGGCGCGGTGGTGGCGATCGACATCCTGCCGATGGAAGCCGTCGCCGACGTCACTTTCATCCAGGGCGACTTTCGCGAGGAGCCGGTTTTCCGCCAGCTCGAGGAAATCGTGCTGGCCGCCTCCGGCGGCGCGAAGATCGACCTTGTTTTGTCGGATATGGCCCCCAATCTGTCCGGGGTGGCCTTCGCGGACGCGGCGCGCATCGATTACCTGTGCGACCTGGCGCTGGAATTTGCGCAGGCCCATTTGAAGCCGGAGGGCTCATTGCTGGTAAAGTGCTTCCATGGCAGCGGTTATAGCCAGATCGTGGAGAAGTTCAAGCGCCAGTTCAAGGTGGTCGCCAAACGCAAGCCCAAGGCGTCGCGCGACAAGTCTTCCGAGACCTTCATTCTTGGGCGTTACCTCAAGTCGGTGGGGTGAGATGGGCCAGCGGGACGGGCCTATCGCATCGATGAATTTGCTTTTCCCCCCGGCACCGGGCACTGCATTACAATGCAGCTATCCCGTTGGCAAGGCGTTCGTAAAGGAGTTTGGCCTTGAATAACAACCTGTTTCAAAAGGCGGCAATCTGGCTCGTGATCGCGCTGGTGTTGTTTACCGTCTTCAAGCAGTTCGACAAGCCCCGCACGCAGGAGGGCGTCACCTATTCGCAGTTCATGGATGACGCCAAGAACGGCAAGGTGGGCCGGGTTGACGTGCAAGGCCGCAATCTGGTGGTGACGCCCAAGGAAGGGCAGAAGTACACCATCATCTCGCCGGGCGACATCTGGATGGTCGGCGACCTGATGAAGTACGGCGTCCAGGTGACCGGCAAGGCCGACGACGAACCCAACGTGCTGGTCCAGGCCCTGTACTACCTCGGGCCGACCCTGCTGATCATCGTGTTCTGGTTCTACATGATGCGGCAGATGCAGGGCGGCGGCAAAGGCGGCGCCTTCTCGTTCGGCAAGTCGCGCGCGCGCCTGATCGACGAGAACCAGAACGCGGTCACGTTCCAGGACGTCGCCGGGTGCGACGAATCCAAGGAAGAAGTGGTCGAGCTGGTCGACTTCCTCAAGGATCCGCAGAAATTCCAGAAGCTGGGCGGGCGCATCCCGCGCGGCGTGCTGCTGGTCGGCCCTCCGGGCACCGGCAAGACGCTGCTGGCGCGCGCCATCGCCGGCGAGGCCAAGGTGCCGTTCTTCAGCATCTCCGGCTCGGACTTCGTTGAAATGTTCGTCGGCGTGGGCGCGGCCCGCGTGCGCGACATGTTCGAGAACGCCAAGAAGCAGGCGCCCTGCATCGTGTTCATCGACGAAATCGACGCGGTCGGCCGCCATCGCGGCGCCGGCATGGGCGGCGGCAACGACGAGCGCGAGCAGACCCTGAACCAGATGCTGGTCGAGATGGACGGCTTCGAGGCCAACTCGGGCGTGATCGTGATCGCCGCGACCAACCGCTCCGACGTGCTGGACAAGGCGCTGCTGCGTCCGGGCCGCTTCGACCGCCAGGTCTACGTGGGCCTGCCGGACATCCGCGGCCGCGAGCAGATCCTCAAGGTCCACATGCGCAAGGTGCCGATCGGCAACGACGTCGACGCTTCGGTGATCGCGCGCGGCACGCCCGGCTTCTCGGGCGCCGACCTGGCCAACCTGGTCAACGAAGCAGCACTGTTCGCCGCCCGCCGCAGCAAGCGCGTGGTCGACATGCAGGACTTCGAGGACGCCAAGGACAAGATCTACATGGGTCCGGAGCGCAAGTCCACGGTCATGCGCGAGGAAGAACGCCGCGCCACCGCGTACCACGAGTCCGGCCATGCGGTCGTGGCCAAGCTGCTGCCCAAGGCCGACCCGGTGCACAAGGTCACGATCATGCCGCGCGGCTGGGCGCTGGGCGTGACCTGGCAGCTGCCGGAGCATGACAAGTACTCGAAGTACAAGGACAACATGCTCGACGAGATCGCCATCCTGTTCGGCGGCCGCGCGGCGGAAGAGGTCTTCCTCAACGCTATGAGCACCGGTGCTTCCAACGACTTCGAGCGCGCCACCAAGACCGCGCGCGACATGGTGACTCGCTTCGGCATGAGCGACACGCTCGGCACGATGGTCTACGTCGATACCGAGCAGGACGGCATGTTCGGCAAGATGTCCTCGAAGACCGTGTCGGAAGCCACGCAGCAGAAGGTCGACGCGGAAATTCGCCGCATCGTCGACGAGCAATATGGCTTGGCCAAGCGCCTGCTCGAGGAAAACCGCGACAAGGTCGAGGCCATGACGACCGCGCTCATGGAATGGGAAACCATCGACGCCGACCAGGTCAACGACATCATGGCGGGCAAGCCGCCGCGGCCGCCGCGCGGCGCGTCCGGCCAGAACGGTGGTGGCAACACCCCGTCGGGCGGCTCGCCGGTGGCGCCTGCCACCGCGCCCGCCGCGGCCTGAACGGCCGGCTCGGCGGCAGCGGCCGCAGTCGTTTGCCTGCCCGTCCACCGAGCCCGAAGCCGGCGCCCCGTGCGCCGGCTTTTTCATTGCCGCCGCCCAGGCGCGGCCTATTCCACGGCCTATTCCGTGGCCTATTCCGCGGCCTGCCTCGCGGCCCGTCCCGGTTTCCTGCACTTTCCCGGTTTTCCCATGTTGTCCCCGATCTCCGCTGATTCGCATTTCCAGTGCGGCCGCTTCCGCTTCGCACGCAACCGCCGCCCGCTGGTGATGGGCATCCTCAACGTCACGCCCGACTCGTTCTCCGACGGCGGCCAGCATGCCGGGCGCGATGCCGCGCTGCGCCATGCCGAGCGCATGATCGCCGAGGGCGTCGACATCATCGACATCGGCGGCGAGTCCAGCCGGCCGGGCTCGGCGGCGCTGCCGCTGGAGCAGGAACTGGCGCGCGTGCTGCCGGTGGTGGAGGCGCTGCGCGACTGCGGCCGGCCCCTGTCGATCGACACCTACAAGCCCGAGGTCATGCGCGCCGCGCTGGCCGCCGGCGCCGACCTGATCAACGACATCTGGGGCTTTCGCATGCCCGGCGCGGTCGCGGCCGTGAGCGAGGCGGCGGCGGGGCAGGCCGGCCTGTGCGTGATGCACATGCAGCGCGACCCGCAGACCATGCAGGAAGACCCGCGCTACGGCGACGTGGTGCGCGAGGTGGCCGGCTTCCTCGGCGAACGGGTGGACGCGCTGCGCGCCGCCGGCGTCGACGAGGCCCGCATCACCCTCGACCCGGGCTTTGGCTTTGGCAAGACGCCGGATCATAATCTGCAGTTGCTGGCCCGCCTGCCGCAACTCGCGGTAGCGGGGCTGCCGCTGCTGGTAGGCTTGTCGCGCAAGTCGACGCTGGGCGCCATCCTCGGCGGCCGGCCGCCACAGCAGCGCGTGGCCGCCAGCCTGGCCGCGGCGGTCTGCGCGGCGGACCGCGGCGCGTACATCGTGCGGGTGCACGACGTGGAGCAGACCGTGGACGCCATCAAGACGTGGTGGGCCATCCGGCAGGAATCGATCACAGGGGACGCGGGCTAGCATCCCCACAAGACAGAACGACGGGAGAAAACACGTATGACACGCAAGTACTTCGGCACCGACGGGGTGCGCGGCAGGGTGGGCGAGGCGCCCATCACGCCCGATTTCGTGATGCGCCTCGGCTACGCGGCCGGCATGGTGCTGGCCCACGGCGCGCGCCAGCAGGCGCAGGGGCGCCCGACCGTGCTGATCGGCAAGGACACCCGCATCTCCGGCTACATGCTGGAAGCCGCGCTGGAAGCCGGCTTCACTTCGGCCGGCGTCAACGTGCTGCTGACCGGGCCGCTGCCCACGCCCGGCGTGGCCTACCTCACGCGCGCGCTGCGGCTGTCGGCCGGGGTGGTGATCTCGGCCAGCCACAACCCGTACTACGACAACGGCATCAAGTTCTTCTCCGCCGACGGCGACAAGCTGCCCGACGAGGTGGAGCTGGCCATCGAGCAGGCCCTGGAAGAGCCGATGGTGTGCGTGCGCTCCGACGACCTCGGCCGCGCGCGCCGCATCGACGATGCGGCCGGGCGCTACATCGAGTTCTGCAAGAGCACGTTCCCCTACGAGCAGGACCTGCACAAGCTCAAGCTGGTGGTGGACTGCGCCCACGGCGCCGCCTATCACATCGCGCCGCACGTGTTCCACGAGCTGGGCGCCGACGTGGTGTCGATCGGCAACCAGCCCGACGGGCGCAACATCAACGCCGGCTATGGCGCCACCGCGCCGGAGAAGCTGATCGAGGCGGTCAAGGCCCACGGCGCGGACCTCGGCCTGGCCTTCGACGGCGATGCGGACCGCCTCCAGGTGGTGGACCGCGACGGCCGCCTGTTCAATGGCGACGAACTGCTCTACCTGATCGTGCAGGACCGCCTGCAGTCCGGACAGAGCGTGGCCGGCGCGGTCGGCACGCTGATGACCAACATGGCGGTCGAGCTGGCCTTCAAGCGCCAGGGCGTCGAGTTCGTGCGGGCCAAGGTGGGCGACCGCTACGTGCTGGAGGAACTGAACAAGCGCAAGTGGGTGCTGGGCGGCGAAGGCTCGGGCCACCTGCTCTGCCTGGACCGGCACACCACCGGCGACGGCATCGTCTCCGCGCTGCAGGTGCTGGCCGCGCTGCGGCGCAGCGGCAAGACCCTGGCGCAACTGCTCGAAGGCGTGTCGCTGTTCCCGCAGACGCTCATCAACGTGCGCGTGGAAAAGGGCTTCGACTGGCAGTCGCACGCCGGCCTGAGCGCCGCGCGCGCGGTCATCGAGCCGCAGCTCGAAGGCAAGGGCCGGGTGCTGATCCGCGCCTCGGGGACCGAGCCGGTGGTGCGGGTGATGGTCGAGGCCGAGCAGGTCGAGACCGCCGAGCGGGCGGCGCAGACGCTGGCCGATTCGCTGCGCGCCTGACACGCCACTCCGCCGCGCGCGGGATGCGGGGGCTTGCCTTCCGCGCCCGCAGGCGGGAGAGGGCAGGCCGCTTGCGCCGCGAGCGTGGCGGATGCGGTGGGCCGGCGTCGCCGGTGGCATGGAGCCGGGTTTTCACCCGGTTTTTTTACGCCCGTACTGCAATTAACGGCCATCTGGTGCGCGCGCGCCAAATGCTAGCAAAATGTGTCTATCGGGGCGATTTTGGGCGAAATAGTGTATTAAACGGCGCGTTTTGTCATGCGCATGTCATCCTCCTGGCGACCGTCAAAGAGACTTGCCGTCGACTTACAAGAAGATCTCGTGATGTCATGGAATTGTCATATACGGGGCATAAAGTTCGACGTGTCAAAAAATTGTCATTCCCCAACCATGTCTCTGGAGGACATATGAAGCTGGTCAAGACTGCCGTAGCAGGCATCGTGTCGTTGGTGGTGGCGGGCACTGCGTTCGCGGCGGAAATTACCGGTGCTGGCGCATCTTTCCCGGCGCCCGTGTATTCCAAGTGGGCCGACGCATACCAAAAGGCAACGGGTAACAAGGTCAACTATCAATCCATCGGTTCGGCCGGCGGCATCAAGCAGATCGGCGCGAAGACCGTCGATTTCGGTGCTTCGGACGCACCCCTCACGGACGACGAACTGGCCAAGCAAGGCCTCGTGCAGTTCCCGACGGTGATCGGCGGCGTGGTGCCGGTGATCAACCTGCAGGGCGTCAAGCCGGGCGAGCTGACCATCACTGGCGAAGTGCTGGCCAACATCTACCTGGGCAAGATCAAGAAGTGGGACGATCCCGCCATCAAGGCGCTGAACCCGCACGCCAAGCTGCCGAGCCAGGACATCCTGCCGGTGCGCCGCGCCGACGGTTCGGGCACGACCTTCATCTTCACCAACTACCTGACCAAGGTCAGCTCGGACTGGAAGAGCTCGGTCGGTGAAGGCACCACCGTCAACTGGCCGGGCGGCGGCACGGGCGGCAAGGGCAACGAAGGCGTGGCCGCGTTCGTGCAGCGCCTGAACGGCGCGATCGGCTACGTCGAGTACGCCTACGCCAAGCAGAACAAGATGACCTACCTGAACATGAAGAATGCTTCGGGTGCGGTCGTGCAGCCCAGCGACGACGGCTTCAAGGCCGCCGCCGCCGGCGCGGACTGGAGCAAGACGTACTACCAGATCCTGACCAACCAGCCGGGCAAGGCCGCATGGCCGATCGCCGGCGCCACCTTCATCCTGCTGCACAAGAGCCAGGAAAAGCCGGCGCAAGGCACCGAAGTGCTGAAGTTCTTCGACTGGGCCTACAAGAGCGGTGCCGCCATGGCCACCGACCTGGACTACGTGCCGCTGCCGGAAGGCGTCGTCAACCAGATCCGCAACACCTGGAAGACCTCGGTGAAGGACGGTTCGGGCAAGTCGCTGTACTGATGATGGGCTGACCGCCATCGCCGGGTCCTGGCGCCCGGCCTGGCGGTTTTGCCTGTCCGGCGCCGGCCTGGCGCCGGACAGGCAAAACCGCGGCAGACACTGCCGCGCCGCTGTACCGAAGTACCGAATACCTGAGTATCCAAGGCATCCGCCGCGTCCGCGCGAGCATGCAGCGCGGGCCCCGCAGTCCGCGGCCGCGCTGGCAGCGGGCGGTACGCCACCTAAACGAACCCCAATATCACATCATGGCGACTACATCCGATCTATCCGCAGTGCGGCCTCCCAGCCGCACCGGTGACATCCTGTTCGGTGGCCTGACGCGCGGCGCCGCCATCGTGACCCTGCTGCTGCTCGGCGGCATCATCGTATCGCTCGCGATCAGCGCCTGGCCGTCGATCCAGACCTTCGGCCTGCGCTTCCTGTGGACCGCCGAGTGGGATCCACCCGCGGACGTCTACGGCGCGCTGGTGCCGATCTACGGCACCCTCGTCACGTCGCTGATCGCCCTGATCATTGCGGTGCCCATCAGCTTCGGCATCGCGCTGTTCCTCACCGAGCTGTCGCCGGCCTGGCTGCGCCGCCCGCTCGGCACCGCCATCGAGCTGCTGGCCGCGGTGCCCTCGATCGTCTACGGCATGTGGGGCCTGCTGGTGTTCGCGCCGATCTTCGGCGAATACTTCCAGAAGCCGCTGGCCGCCACCGTGGGGCAGCTGCCGCTGATCGGCAAGCTGTTCCAGGGCGCGCCGCTGGGCATCGGCCTGCTGTGCGCGGGCGTGATCCTGGCCATCATGATCATTCCGTACATCGCCTCGGTGATGCGCGACGTGTTCGAAGTGACGCCGGTGCTGCTCAAGGAATCGGCCTACGGCGTGGGCTGCACCACGTGGGAAGTGATGTGGCGCGTCGTGCTGCCCTACACCCGCGCCGGCGTGATCGGCGGCGTGATGCTGGGCCTGGGCCGCGCGCTGGGCGAGACCATGGCGGTCACGTTCGTGATCGGCAACACCAACCTGCTGGACAGCCCGTCGCTGTTCTCGCCGGGCAACAGCATCACCTCGGCACTCGCCAATGAATTCGCCGAAGCCGGCGCCGGCCTGCACACGGCCGCGCTGATGGAGCTCGGCCTGATCCTGTTCTTCATCACTTTCGTGGTCCTCGCGCTGTCCAAGATCCTGCTGCTGCGCCTGGCCAAGAGCGAGGGCGCAAAATGAGCCAAGCCTCGATGTCCACTTCTTCGTCGATGCCGGCCGTGAGCCAGGACGCGGATGCCGTGCGCACGCGCCTGCAGGCGCGCCGCCGCCGCACCAACGTCTATGCGCTGGCCGCGTCGCTGGGCGCGATGGGCTTCGGCCTGTTCTGGCTGGCGTGGATCCTCTGGACCACCATCACGCTGGGCGTGGGCGGCATGTCGCTCGACCTGTTCACGCAGATGACGCCGGCGCCGAACACCGCCGGCGGCGGCCTGGCCAACGCCATCTACGGCAGCTTCGTGATGGTCGGGGTGGCCACGCTGATCGGCACGCCGCTGGGCATCCTGGCCGGCATCTACCTGGCCGAGTACGGCAAGAAGTCGCCGCTGGCCAGTTTCATCCGCTTCATCAACGACATCCTGCTGTCGGCGCCGTCGATCGTGATCGGCCTGTTCGTCTACGCGCTGGTGGTGACCCGCATGGGCCATTTCTCCGGCTGGGCGGGGGTGTGCGCGCTGGCGCTGCTGCAGGTGCCGATCGTGGTGCGCACCACCGAGAACATGCTGAACCTGGTGCCCAACGCGCTGCGCGAGGCCGCCTTCGCCCTGGGCACGCCCAAGTGGAAGATGGTGCTGTCGATCACGGTGAAGTCGTCCTACGCGGGCATCGTCACCGGCGTGCTGCTGGCGGTGGCGCGCATCGCCGGCGAGACCGCGCCGCTGCTGTTTACGGCCTTGTCCAACCAGTTCTGGACCAGCGACCTGAACAAGCCGGTGGCCAACCTGCCGGTGACGATCTTCCGCTTTGCCATGAGCCCGTTCGTGGAGTGGCAGCAACTGGCGTGGGCCGGCGTGTTCCTGATCACCATCGGCGTGCTGGCGCTCAACATCGTCGCGCGCATGCTGTTCAAGAAGTGACCGGCGGCCCATATCGCCCTTGTTGCATAGACGCCCGAACCGGCAAACCGAAAATTTCCTGCGAGAGACGAGCATGACCTCGACCGTCATCGACATTCCCGATACGACCCGCGCCAAGATCGACGTGCGCAACCTGAACTTCTACTACGGCCAGTTCCATGCGCTGAAGAACGTCAACATGTCGATCCCCGAGCGCAAGGTGACGGCCTTCATCGGCCCGTCCGGCTGCGGCAAGTCGACGCTGCTGCGCACCTTCAACAAGATGTACGCGCTCTATCCGGAGCAGCGTGCCGAGGGCGAGATCAACATGGACGGCGACAACCTGCTGACCGCCAAGCAGGACATCGCCCTGCTGCGCGCCAAGGTCGGCATGGTGTTCCAGAAGCCCACGCCGTTCCCGATGTCGATCTACGACAACATCGCCTTCGGCGTGCGCCTGTTCGAGAAGCTGTCGCGCTCGGAGATGGACGACCGCGTGGAGTGGGCGCTGTCCAAGGCCGCGCTGTGGAACGAAGTCAAGGACAAGCTCAACCAGTCGGGCTACGGCCTGTCGGGCGGCCAGCAGCAGCGCCTGTGCATCGCGCGCGGCATCGCCATCCGCCCCGAGGTGCTGCTGCTCGACGAACCGTGCTCGGCGCTGGACCCGATCTCGACCGGCCGCATCGAAGAGCTGATCGCCGAGCTGAAGGACGACTACACCGTGGTCATCGTCACGCACAACATGCAGCAGGCGGCGCGCTGCTCGGACTACACCGCGTACATGTACCTGGGCGAGCTGATCGAGTTCGGCGAGACCGAGAAGATCTTCATCAAGCCGCACCGCAAGGAAACGGAAGACTACATCACCGGCCGCTTCGGCTGATTGAGCGCTGCGCGCATAATGCACAGCATACGAACAACGGCATCAGTGGAATTTGCGGAACACTTGCAGGACCAGAGGCCAGGAGAACAACATGTCTGACAAGCATCTGTCGACCCAATTCGACGCCGACCTCAACGCCATCAGCACGAAGCTGCTGCAGATGGGCGGGCTGGTCGAATCGCAGATCGAGACCGCCATGCGGGCGCTTTCCGAATTCGACGGCGCGCTCGCCGACCAGGTGGTGGAGCGCGAGCAGCGCCTCAACGCGCTGGAGCTCGAGATCGACGCCGACTGCGGCAACATCATCGCGCGCCGCCAGCCCACCGCGCGCGACCTGCGCCTGGTGATGGCGATCTCCAAGACCATCACCAACCTCGAGCGCGCGGGCGACGAGGCCGAGAAGATCGCCAAGCGCACCAAGCACATCATGGAAGACGCTGGCGCGCACCAGATCAACTATTCCGAGGTGAAGCTCTCGGGCGACCTGGCCATCGCGCTGCTGCGCCAGGCGCTGGACGCCTTCGCGCGCCTGGACACCGTGGCCGCCGCCCGCATCGTCAAGGACGACAAGGCCATCGACGACGAATTCCGGGCCTTCGTGCGCAAGCTCATCACCTACATGATGGAAGACCCGCGCACCATCTCGGTCGCGCTGGATTTCCTCTTCATCGCCAAGGCGATCGAGCGCATCGGCGACCATGCCAAGAATATCGCCGAGTTCATCATCTACATCGTCAAGGGCACCGACGTGCGCCACGCCTCGCGTGAGGACATGGAGCGCGAAGCGCTGAGTTGACGGGCGCCATAGCGGAGAGAAAATACATGCCAAGCAGCATTCTTGTCGTCGAAGACGAACCGGCGATCGCGGAACTGATCGCGGTCAACCTGCAACACGCTGGACACTATCCGATCCGGGCCTACAACGCGGAGCAGGCACTGTCGCTGATGAGCGACGTGCTGCCCGACCTGGTCCTGCTCGACTGGATGCTTCCGGGCAAGTCGGGGGCAACCTTCGCGAAGGAACTGCGCAACAACGACCGCACCAAGCAGATCCCGATCATCATGCTCACCGCGCGCAGCGAGGAGCAGGACAAGGTGATGGGGCTCGAGGCCGGCGCCGACGACTATGTCACCAAGCCGTTCTCGCCCAAGGAACTGCTGGCGCGCATCAAGGCGGTGTTGCGCCGCCGTGCGCCGCAGCTCACCGACGACGTGGTCGCCATCAACGGCCTGCGCCTGGACCCGGCCACGCACCGCGTCACCGGCCACGACGAGTCGGGCCTGCTCAAGCTCGACCTCGGCCCCACCGAGTTCCGCCTGCTGCACTTCCTGATGACGCATCCCGAGCGCGTGCACAGCCGCTCGCAACTGCTGGACCAGGTGTGGGGCGATCACGTGTTCGTCGAGGAACGGACCGTGGACGTGCACATCAAGCGCCTGCGCGCGGCCCTGACGCCCGGCGGCTACAGCAATATGATCGAGACGGTACGCGGCAGCGGCTATCGCCTGGCGCGCGGCCCGAGCCACTGAACCCGGGCCGGCCGTGCCGGCGCCGGCGTGGCGGCGGGGCCGCCGCAGTCGCCCTAGCCGCCGGTGCCGCGGCCGGCGCGCCGCCAGCCGGCTTTCCGGCGGATCCGCGCGCGCCGCGCGTCCAGCCGGCCCTGTCACCCCCGCTTCACCCGCCTGTCATGCGCCTGTTGCCGATTTCGTGGCACACTCCACCGCATCGCGCGCGGGCCTGCGGCCTGCCTGACCTTCCCCCTTCTTCATGAACGTCATCTGGGCCCGCTCGGCGGCCATCCTGATCGTCCTCGGCCTGGCATCCGCCGGGCTGTATTTCCTGTCCGGCCCGGTGTCGGCGCTGTCGTTCCTGTGCGCCGCGCTGCTCGGCCAGCTGCTGTACTACCTGTACCAGATCAACCGCCTGTGGCGGGTGCTGGACGCGCCGGCCTACGGCGAGATCCCGAGCGCGCTCGGGCTGTGGGGCGAGGTGTATTACCGCCTGCACCGCCTGGTCAAGCGCTGGCGCATGCAGGTGCTGCAGGTGGAGCAGCAGCACACGCGCTTCATCCAGGCCATCCAGGCCTCGCCCAACGGCGTGCTGATGCTCGACGACGCCGACCAGATCGAGTGGTGCAACGACGTGGCCGAGCAGCATTTCGGCCTCAACGCGCGGCGCGACGTGCGCCAGCGCATCACCCACCTGATCCGCCGCCCCGAGTTCGTGCAGTACCTGACGCTGCAGCGCTTCGACGATCCGCTGCTGATGCGCGACCTCGGCGAGCACAAGCGCAGCGTGATCGCCGTGCAGATCCTGCCCTACGGCGAGAACCGCAAGCTGGTGCTGACCAACGACATCACCAAGCTGGAGAACACCGAGGCCATGCGGCGCGACTTCGTCGCCAACGTCTCGCACGAGCTGAAGACGCCGCTGACGGTGCTGACCGGCTTCCTGGAAACCGTGCGCGACCTGCCGGTGTCGGAGCAGGACCGCAACCGCTACCTGGACATGATGCTGGTGCAGTCGATGCGCATGCAGCATCTGGTCGAGGACTTGCTGGTGCTGGCCAAGCTCGAGAGCGACGCGCTGCCGCCGAGCTACGACCGCGTCGACATGGCCAGCATGGCGGCCCACCTCGTGCACGACGCCGAGGCGCTGTCGCAGGGGCGCCACCAGCTCAGCGCGGACATCGACCCCGAGGTGCAGATCCGCGGCGCCGAGACCGAGCTGTTCTCCGCGTTCGGCAACCTGGTCTCGAACGCGGTGCGCTACACGCCCGACGGCGGGCGCATCGGCATCAGGTTGAGCTACGAGAACGAGCACGCCATCTTCGCGGTCAGCGATACCGGCCTGGGCATCGCCGCCGACCACATCCCGCGCCTGACCGAGCGGTTCTACCGCGTCGACCGCAGCCGCTCGCGCGACACCGGCGGCACGGGCCTCGGGCTGGCGATCGTCAAGCACGTGCTGTCGCGCCACCATGCCGACCTGCGCATCACCAGCGAAGTGGGGCGCGGCAGCGTGTTCCGCGTGGTGTTCCCGCCCGACCGCAGCGGCCACGCGCCGGTTCCCGCCGCGCACCCGCAGCCCGATCATTCGCGCCAGCCGCCGCAGAAGGCCGCCTGAACGGCAAGGCCGCGCGCCGGGACCGGACATGCCGGCCTCCGGCGCGCGGCCGCCGCGGCGCGCCGGGCGTGCCGCGGGTGACTTGCGTGTGGTATTTCGCCGCCGGCGTCAGGCCGCGGCGAACATCGCCAGCAGGTCGTTCTGGCTGACGTGCGGCTGCCTGGACTTGGTGTGCTTGCGCAGGTAGGTGCCGTCGGACTGCATGACCCAGGCCGAGGCGTTGTCTTCCAGGTGCACGCGCAGGCTTTCCTTGATCACGCGCGCCTTGAGGGCCTTGTCCAGCACCGGGAACGCCACTTCCACGCGGCGGAACAGGTTGCGGTCCATCCAGTCCGCGCTGGACAGGTAGGTCACTTCGGCGCCGTCGGCCAGGAAGTAGTAGACGCGGTGATGCTCGAGGAAGCGCCCGACGATGGAGCGCACCGAGATGTTCTCCGACATGCCCGGCACGCCGGGCCGCAGCGCGCATACGCCGCGCACGATCAGGTCGATCTTCACGCCCGCGCGCGAAGCCTTGTAGAGCTCGTCGATGATGGACGGCTCGAGCAGCGCGTTCATCTTGGCGATGATGCGCGCGCGCTTGCCGGCGCGGGCGTTGCGGGCCTCGGCGCGGATGTGCTCCACCAGGTTGCTGTGCATGGTGAACGGCGACTGCCACAGGTGGTTCAGGCGGATCGTGCCGGCGGTGCCGGTGAGCAGCTGGAACACGTGCTGCACGTCCTCGCAGATTTCCTCGTTGGCGGTCAGCAGGCCGAAGTCGGTGTACAGCCGGGCGGTGCGCGGATGGTAGTTGCCGGTGCCGAGGTGGGCGTAGCGGCGCAGCTTGAACTGCTTGCTCTTGGCGCCGGTCAGCTCGCGCCGCACGATCAGCAGCATCTTGGCGTGGCACTTGTGGCCCACTACGCCGTAGACCACGTGGGCGCCGGCCGATTCGAGCCGCTCGGCCCAGTTGATGTTGGTCTCTTCGTCGAAGCGCGCCAGCAGCTCCACCACCACCGTGACTTCCTTGCCGTTGCGCGCCGCGGTCATCAGCGCCTCCATCACCGGCGACTCGTTGCCGGTGCGGTAGACGGTCTGCTTGATGGCCACCACGGCGGGATCGACCGCGGCCTGCTGCAGCAGGTCCAGCACCGAGCTGAAGCTCTCGTAGGGATGGTGCAGCAGCACGTCCTGCTGGCGGATCGCGTCGAACATCGGCACGCCCGGCGTGAACACCTTGACCGGCGCGGGCACGTGCGGCGGGAACTTGAGGGCAGGGCGGTCCACCAGGTCGGGGATCTGCATGAGCCGCACCAGGTTGACCGGGCCGCTCACGCGGTAGACGTCCTGCTCGCCGAGCCCCGATTCGAGCAGCAGGCGGCGCGCGATCGCCGGCGGCGTGTCGGAGGAAATCTCCAGGCGCACGGTGTCGCCGAAATGGCGCGCCGGCAGCTCGCCCTGCAGCGCTTCGCGCAGGTCGGTGATGTCGTCCTCGGAGACGAACAGGTCGGAGTTGCGGGTCACGCGGAACTGGTAGCAGCCGTTGACCTGGATGGCGGGGAACAGCTCGTGCACGAAGCCCTGCATGAACGACGACAGCAGCACGAAGCCGTAGGGGAAGCCGGACAGCTCCTCGGGCATGCGCACCATGCGCGGCAGCGCGCGCGGGGCCTGCACGATGGCGAGGTCGGCCTCGCGGCCGAAGGCGTCCTTGCCCGAGAGTTCGACCACGAAGTTCAGGCTCTTGTTGAGCACGCGCGGGAACGGATGGGCCGGATCGAGCGCGATCGGCGTGAGCACCGGGCCCAGCTCGCGCAGGAAGAAGCTGCGCGCCCATTCGCGCTGCGCGTCGTTCCAGGTCGAGGTCAGGTGGAAGAACACGCCCTCCTTCTCCAGGAGGGGGAAAATCACGTTCTGCAGCATGTCATACTGCGAGGCCACGAGTTTCTGCATGCGCTCGGTGACGAGCTGGTAGGCCTGCTGCAGCGAGAGGCCGTCGGGCGTGATGCCGGACGGATTGTCGCGCATCTGTTCCTTGAGCCCGGCCATGCGGATCTCGAAGAACTCGTCCAGATTGCTTGAAACGATGCAGATGAACTTGAGCCGCTCCAGCAGCGGTACCTTGGGGTCAGCGGCCTGCGCCATCACGCGCGAATTGAATTCCAGGAGGCCCAGCTCGCGATTGAGCAGCGCGCCGGGGGGGCTAGTCGACATTGGCATGACCTTCTTATGGTGATGCGGCGACTTTTTCATAGAATCGTGTCAGATTGATGACAAAGTGATTTTGTCATGATGTCGACACGATAAAGACATATTTTCTGTTCCCGGGCGCATGGCGTCCCGTGACACTGCTAACTGTGCCGCGCCGTGCGGCCGCTATCCAGATTTCCCTACCGCGATGAACCAAAACCCACGCTTGCTGGCCGCCGTCGACATGGGCTCCAACAGCTTCCGCCTGATGATCGGCCGGGTCGACGAAAGCCAGACCGCGTCCGGCACGGCGAGCCAGATCTTCCAGGTCGACGCCCTGCGCGAGCCGGTGCGCCTGGCGGCGGGTCTGACGCCCGACAAGTACCTCGACCAGCCGGCCCGCCGGCGCGGCATCGATGCCTTGCGGCGCTTCGGCGACCGCCTGCGCGACTTCTCCGCCGACCACGTGCGCGCGGTGGCCACCAACACCCTGCGCGTGGCCAAGAACGCCTCGGAGTTCCTGATCGAGGCCGAGAACGCGCTCGGCTTCCCGATCGAGGTGATCGCCGGGCGCGAGGAAGCGCGGCTGATCTACCTGGGCGCCTCGCACGACGCGCCGGCCTGCACCGGCAACCGGCTGGTGGTGGACATCGGTGGCGGCTCGACCGAGTTCATCATCGGCAACGGCTACTCGTCCAAGCTGATGGAGAGCCTCTACATCGGCTGCGTCTCGCACAGCCGGCAGTTCTTCCCGAGCGGCAATGTCGACGAATACGCGATGAAGCAGGCCGAGCTGGCCGCGCGCCGCGAGATCCAGGTGCTGGTGCGCCAGTACCGCGCCGCCGGCTGGCAGCAGGCGGTGGGCTCGTCGGGTACCGCGCGCGCGCTGGCCGAGCTGATCGAGCTCAACGGCATGAACGACAACCCGGCCGAGCACGGCATCACGCGCGAGGGCCTGGAGCGCCTGAAGCGCGCGCTGGTCAAGGCGGAGAACGCCAACCGCGTCAAGCTGGTGGGGCTCAAGGCGGACCGCATCCCGGTGCTGCCGGGCGGCCTGTCGATCATGCTCGGCGTGTTCGCCGAACTGGACATCGAGCGCATGGACGTCACCGACGGCGCGCTGCGCCTGGGCGTGCTGTACGACCTGCTGGGGCGCACGCACCACGAGGACATGCGCACCATCACGGTGGACCAGTTCATGCGGCGCTACGGCGTCGACCGCGCGCAGGCGCTGCGCGTGCAGCAGGCCGCGCTGGGGCTGCTGGCGCAGTTCCCGGAGCCGCGCCACGAGCGGCGCGACGACAACCTCGCGCTATTGGGCTGGGCCGCCGGCCTGCACGAGATCGGCATGAGCATCTCGCACAGCGGCTATCACAAGCACTCGGCCTACATCGCCACCCATGCCGACATGCCGGGCTTCTCGAAGACCGACCAGGCGCGGCTGGCCACGCTGCTGCTCGGCCATGCCGGCAAGCTGGGCAAGCTGTCGGGCAGCGGCAAGTTCGTGGACTGGCGCATGCTGTTCAGCCTGCGGCTGGCCTTCGTGCTGTGCCGGCGCCGCGCCGACGAGCCGCTGCCGGACATCACCGTGGGCCAGCGCTCGGACGCGCTCGACGACGGTTTCGAGGTGCGCCTGCCCAAGGCCTGGATCGAAGCCAATCCGCTGGTCGAATACAGCCTGGCGCAGGAGGCCGACGAGTGGGAGCGCATCGGCAAGCGCTACAAGGTGGTGTACGCCTGAACGGCGCATGGCGAAGGCGGGAGGGCAGGAGCGCCCCGCCCGCGGCCACCGCTGGCCCGGCCCGCGCGAACGGCGGCCGTCCGCGCTGCGCCGCGCGCGGTGCTCAGACGCCGCGGCTCAGGCCGAGGAAGTGGCGCGCGTAGCGCGGGTTCATGTCGTTGACGCGCAGCAGCGTGAGGAAGTCCGCCACGTTGAAGTCGGGGTCCCAGGCCGGCATGCCGCAGATGCGGGCGCCGAGGCGCAGGTAGCCCTTGATGAGCGCGGGCGGCTCCACGTCGAGCGTCTGGTTCAGCTCGTCGATCGGCAGCGGCAGGCGCGGGAAGGCGTGGTATTCGATCGGTGCCAGCGCGCGTTCGGCGAACACGCGGTACAGGCTGGCCGCATAGTGGCCGCCGTCGCTCATCGGCACGCTGGCGCAGCCCAGCATCGACTCGATGCCCCAGCGCTGCAGGTACTCGCCCAGGCCGCCCCACAGCGCCATGATGACGCTGCCCGAGCGGTAGTCGCGGTGCACGCACGAGCGGCCCAGTTCGACCATCTTGGGCTTCAGGTGGGCCAGGCGCACGAGGTCGAATTCCGACTCGGCGTACAGGCAGCCGATGCGCTTGGCCTGGTGCGGCGCCATCACGCGGTAGGTGCCGACGACCTTGAGCGTGGCGAGGTCGCGCACGATCAGGTGGTCGCAATAGGCATCGAACATGTCCACGTCGAGTTCGTGCGCGGACGGGTTCAGCCGCGCGCCCATTTCCTCGGCGAAGACCTTGTAGCGCAGGCGCTGGGCCTCGACTACTTCATCCTGGTGGCGCGCCCACGCCACGCTGAAAGCAGGCTGTTCATGCGCTTGGGCATGTGCTTGCGCAGGTGGCGGGCGATGAAGACGCCTCCGCGCCGAATGGCCGGCTTGGCCATTGGGCAGGGAATCGAACAACGGCTGGGTGGGCGTCGGGAGATCTCGCATCAGTATGTCCTTTAGGTGACGAAACTGTTGCAACCGAATGTAGATACGGCAGGTGACAGTGCCGTGAAGCGGTCATGACGGTTCGGTGACTGTACAACGGCGCGCGCCACCTCTGCAACGGCAGTGTTGCCCGGATGGCACTGGCGGCGGCGCCGGGGGCCCCGGCGCGCGGCGTTGGCGCTAGAGGAATTCGGGGTTGATCACGGCGCGCAGCACGACCTGCGATTCGCTTTCGCGGGTACGGCCGGACAGCCACCAGATGCCGCTCTTGCGCACGCTCCAGTTGATCTCGGAGCCCGCCAGCAGCAGGCTGGCTAGGCGCCCGAGCCAGGGCTGGTGGCCGACCACCACGGTGTGCTCGGCGCCCTGCGGCCAGTCGATGGCGGCCAGCACCGCGCTGACGTCCGCGCCAGGCGCGAGGTCGGGCAGTACTTCGGCGTTCTCGCGCAGCGCGGCGGCGGTTTCGCGCGTGCGCAGCGCGGGGCTGCACACCACGCGCGCGCCGGGCGGCAGATGCGCGCGCAGCCATGCGGCGGACGCATCGGCCTGCTTGTGGCCGCGCCGCGTCAGCGGGCGCTGCAGGTCGGCATTGCGGGTCAGGCCGAGCGCGGCGGGCAGTTCCTCGGCTTCGGCGTGGCGCCACAGGATCAGGTTCATGGCAGCGGGGAAAATCGCGGGATGGGGTGGCGGGGCGAGGTCGGCAACGGAGCGGACGGCACGAGGAGTATGGCGACGCGCGCCGCGGCGCGCAAGGCGGGCAAACACCCGCCGGATGCGCCCGAGCGTTGCATGCCGGCATGACGGCCATGTGACCGGCGGGACATGCGCGGAGGCGTGGCAGCGCGGCGGGCGGAGCAGTCGTGCGGGAATGCGGGGGAGGGGGACGCGCGGATGTCGGATGCGCGGATATGACGCCGCCGCCGAAGCCGGTCTGTGCGGGAACGCACATCCGGACCGCGGCGGCACGACACCGCTCCGGGGCAGGGCCGCGCCGGGCGGCGCCCTCGGGAAGCGGTCAGGCGCGGCGTCCGCCGTGGCGGCGGGCGCCGCAGAGCATCAGGCCTTGTGGCGGAAGTTGATGCGGCCCTTGGTCAGGTCGTAGGGCGACATTTCCAGCGTCACGCGGTCGCCGGCCAGGATGCGGATGCGGTGCTTCTGCATCTTGCCCGACGCATAGGCCCAGATCTCCACGCCGTTTTCCAGCGTGACGCGGTAACGGTTGTCGGGCAGGGCTTCCGAGACAACACCGCCAAATTCAATCAGTTCTTCCTTAGCCAATCTCTTTCCTTTACTGCAGCCGGGGCTGCATGAATGTCGGTAAATCCGGTGAGGCGGGTGCCGGCTTGCCGCCGGCGTTTCCGCAAGGTCCGGGTGCCGGCAGTGACAAGCGCCGGCTTGCTTGGGTGCGCCGAAGGTTGCGAAGAGGCAAGCTGACCCGGACCGGCACGGCAACTGCGCGTGCAATGAGGTCCACGTTAGGGAATCGCCAGGGGGCGCGTCAGAGCCCGGCCGATTGCCTTGCCGGTTGCGGCCGCGTGCCAAGGCGGCCGTGCTACCGTGGTGGGCGCGGAGCGATGCGAGGGCAGGATGCTTCCGGTGGCTCGCCGGCACTGCGCCGCAAAGCGTGCTGCAAAGCGGCATCCGGCAGGGGCGCCCGGTTACAGGGCATGCTGCATTCACCCCGGGCTAACGCGCGATTGTACCATGAGCGGGCCCGGCAGGCGCGCCAGCATGCCGGCGCGCCGGCACTTGCGTGGCCGGTGCGGGCGGGGCGGAAAGCATGCGGGAGGACGGAAGGCAGGCCGCGCAGTGACGCGGGCGGCGCCTGGCCGTGTCCGGAGCCGGCGGCGATCCTTGTGCGGGGCAAGGCATCCCGCGCGTTTGCCGCGGCGGTGCCTTGTTGCGGTGCGGCGAAGGCCGCGGCGGCTGCACGAAAGTGGCGCGTGCCTCATCTTCCAGTGCCTGCTCGCGGCGCGCGGCGCACGAAAAAACGCGCGAAAAAAAGGCTTAGACCCGATGGTCTAAGCCTTTGATCTCATTGCCAAATACTGGTCGGGGCGACATGATTCGAACATGCGACCCTCTGATCCCAAATCAGATGCGCTACCAGGCTGCGCTACGCCCCGAAGCGGCGAATTGTAGCCCGGCGCGGGGGCGGGGGTCAAACTTTGTTTGGCTTGCCGGGCAGGCTGCCCGGCACCGCCGGCGCGGCTGCCGCCGCCATCGGAAGGGATCGGGTCCGCTTGACTTGAGCGCGAGCGCTGACATAATCCGCACACCCCGGCAGCCACGCTCCCGCGCCCGGTCAGGCGCAGGGCGGGCGGGCCACCGGCGGCCGGCGGCCATGAAAACAGGGCCGCAGCAACGACCACAAGAGCGCCCCGCCACGATAGCGGGGCCTGCCCCAGACCGCCGGGGCGCAAGGAAGGCGGCCGATGTGTAAAAAGAATGGCGCAAACCTTCCGGGCTGCGGGTCCCGGGAGGCGCATGGCGGCGCGACGTAGCGCCGCCTGCCAAGTTGGACGGGGAAATCATGTTTCAGTCGCAGGTCAGTGTGCTGGTCGCAGCCGTATTCGGGCTGCAGATGGCGGTCGTCTTCGCCGTATTGCGGCGCACGCCGGGCATGGGCCGCGCCGGGCTGAGCGCGTGGGTGGCCGGTGAATTGCTGGTGACGGCCGCCGCCGCGCTGCTGGCCGCGCAGGGCTACCTGCCGGGCTGGCCGGTGCTCGGCCTGGCCGACGTGCTGATGACGGCGGCGCTCTCGCTGATGGTGTACGGCACGCGCCGCTTCTACGACCGCAGCGGGGCCGCGGCCTCGCTGTGCATGCTGAACCTCGTGGTGCTGGGCGGCACGGTCTATTTCGAGCTGTCCGGCGCGCCGCCGGCCGGCCCCGCGCTGCTGTCCGCGCTGGCCAATCTCTATCTGCCGCTGGCCTTGCTGCGCGTGGTGGCGCCGCAGGTGCCCGCGCGCCGCGGCACCGGCCGCCTGGCCGCGCTGTCGCTCGGCCTGATCGCGCTGGCATGCGCGGGCATGGGTTTCTACCAGGCCGCCGAGCTGACGCTGGTGCCGGCCGGGCTGCTGGCGCTGCCCAGGCAGGTGCCGCAGGAGACCTTCACCATCCTGCACGCCTTCGGCATCGTCAGCCTGTCGGTCAGCTTCGCGCTGATGGCGCACGATCGCCTGCGCCGCCGGCTCGAGCGCCGCGCCAGCTATGACGACCTGACCGACGTGCTGTCGCGCGGCCCCTACTGGGCGACGCTGGAGGAAGCCTGCCAGGAAGCGGAGCGGCTGCACCAGCCGCTCACGGTCGCCTTCATCGACCTCGATCACTTCAAGGCCATCAACGATCTCTACGGGCATCTCGCCGGCGACAGCGTGCTGCGCCACTTCGGCGGCCTGCTGCGCAAGACCGTGCGCAGCGGCGATTTCGCCGGGCGCCTGGGCGGCGAGGAATTCGGCATCGCCATGCCCGGCACCGCGCTCGAGCAGGGGCGCGCGCTGAGCCTGCGCCTGAGCACGCTGGTGCGCGCCACGCCGTGCCCGTCGGAGCCGGACGCGATCTCGTACACGGTCAGCATCGGCATGGCGGAGCGGCTGCCGGGCGAAGGCGCGGACGGCCTCATGCGCCGCGCCGACAACGCGCTCTACGACGCCAAGACGATGGGGCGCAACTGCGTCTCCACCCAGCCCACCGAGCGCGCCGCCGGCCTGGGCTCGGCGGCCCGCATCCGCGTCTCCCAGGCTTCCTGACGCGCGCCGGGGCGCATGGCGGTGCTCACGCCGGGCGTGCGCTGAGGTAGAATGCTGGCCTCCACGCCGGCCCGGCGCTTGCTTGCCGCGGCCGCGCCATCCGCCCTTAGCTCAGTTGGATAGAGCACTCGCCTTCTAAGCGAGCGGTCACACGTTCGAGTCGTGTAGGGCGGGCCACTGCCTCTCTCCGCTCTCCGTAGGTCTTCCACTTCCAGGTGCTCCGCCACGTCCGGCTTCACGGCATCAATGACGCATGCGGTGAACATGGTCGGGCGCCAGCCGTTTCCTCGGCGGGAAGGCATCGCGCGCGCATCCGGCATCCGTCCGGGTCCTGGCCGGCGCCGCGCGCCGGCGTGGACTAAGATGCCACGATGACCTTCCCAGGCAAGCCCATGCTGAATTCCCGCGGCGGCACCAGCAAGGTGCATTACTGGCTGGCCGGCGGTGCCTGCGTGCTGCTGGCCGCGGCGGCGGCGCGCCACGCGCTGCTCCTGGCGGTGGAGAGCGGCGCGTTCGAGCCCAAGCCAGCCAGCGCCACCGGCGCGCTCACGCCCGACCGGCTCCGCGCGCCGTCCCGCCAG